>NZ_DDDQ01000108.1:0-33457 GCF_002336325.1 Roseivirga sp. UBA1976
CCTCAACAGCCAGTATTTCCATGGCAAAGCTCTCTCCAAGACTTTCAGGGCTTTTTCTGTTTTTTACCCCTTCCAAGTACTCCTCCAGGTTTTTTTCATAGGGGGTGCCCTTAATATTCCCATAAAGCCAGGCACGACTATCAAATACCTGCTTTAATTTTTGGATATCGCCTGTAAAGAGGCCATCAAAGTAGTTTTCAATGACCTCTACAACTGATTGAATGTTTTCTTTGTACATAAAATGAATGGTTTAGATGGCGTGGCCAATAGAATGGCCACCACTTAGGTTTAATGTTTCACCAGTTACAAATCCTGAAAAAGCCAAATAGTAGGCAGCTTCGGCTACTTCTTCAGCTTCGCCAATTCGGTTGAGCAAGTGTAATCCTGCCAGACTATCGGCATCTTCAACGCCAATTTTACTCTGAAGTGGACTGCGGATTATTCCTGGAGCAATGGTATTGACACGTATGTTGTCTTTTCCAAATTCTGCTGCTAGATGTCTCGTAAGGGTATGAATAGCTCCTTTGGAAACAAGAGGTGCCGAGCAAGGAAATCCTGCAATGGCATGGTCAACCAGAACGGTACCATTGTTTATTATGGCGCCCCCGGTGCCTTGGGCGAGCATTTGCCTAATTGCTGCCTGCGAAGTAAAGTAGGTACCCTTTAGGTTAATAGCCATGTAATGTTCCAAATCGTTTTCTGTGACTTCCAGAAAAGGCTTTGGAGCAAATACCCCCGCATTATTGATTAAGACATCAACCCCTCCAAAAGTGTTCACGGCAGTATCTACCAGCCTTTGGCCTACCTCTCGTTCGGCTATGTTGCCAACTACGGTTTGTACACGGTTTGTGCCCAATTCTCTGGCAGTATTGAGTAGCCGTTCTTCGTTGGCTGAATTTATAACCAACTGGTGCCCTCGGTCCAGAAAATATTGGGAAATGGCTTTGCCAATTCCGGTTGAAGCCCCGGTAATAATTATTCGTTTAGTACTCATCTTACTTTTGCTTTTTAAGTGTTGAATAAAGGTTTCCTCTAACTCCCCAGTTATCTACCGGAACTTCTTGAATGACTATGTGGGTAGTTTCCGGATTTTTGTCGAGTACATCGACCAAAAGTTGTGTAACTCCCTGTACGAGTTGCAATTTTTGCTCTTTGGTTACATTCTCGTCAGTAACCTGAATGTTTACGTATGGCATATTCGCTTACTTATAATTGAACTTGTTTTGGAGCAAAGTTCACTAGAGAGGGTAAGACACCACAGGAGCCAGGTCACCATTTAGGAGTGATGTATATCACAGGTTTTCAGTCGTTCAGGCGACTCAATGTTTCCCGAGATACTCCCAGATAGGAGGCTATGTGCTTTTTGGGCACTCGCTGTAGTAGTTGAGGATACTGACTTAGAAGGAGTTCATAGCGCTCTTTGGCGGTGTTCTTCATCATGGAAAGAATACGATTTTGCAAAGCAATGCGACCCAGCTTGCTTTTCTTTGCCCAAAAACGCTCCATTTTGTGCATTTCTGAGGTGAGCTTTTCACGGTTTTCGTGGCTTATAGAGTAGAGTTCAACATCTTCCATGCAGTCAATAGATGTTTTGGAAGGTGTTCGCAATACGAAAGACTCGTAGTCGGTAATCCACCAGTTTTCCATACCAAATTGTAGGATATGTTCTTTACCATCTTCTCCAAGAAAATAGCTGCGAACACAACCCTCCACAATCCAGAATTCTTTGTCGGCTATGTCTCCTTCCTGCACCAGGTATTGGTGCCTGCGCTTTTTTACATGAGAGAAATGACTGAGTATAAATTCGAATTCCTTATCGCTGAGTGGAATGAGTTCTTCTATATGAGCTCTGAGAGGATGCATATTACTGAACTACCTAATGCATTTTTTTGAACTCGGGTTCAATTTTAAGGTTGGAGTTGGTGGTTGAGGGGGAATGTTTAAGGTTTACGGTTCATGGTTTATAGTTTAATGTTGATGATTTAGAGTTCATTGTTCCTAACAGGATGGTGAATTTCATGTTGGTAAAGGCCAATGATGTCATCAAACCCTTTGGGGGAAATAGAGGGGAGTTATTCGTGTGTGATGAATTTATTTTCGAGATGGTAAGTGCAAAGTAAAGAAGTTTAGAAGGTGCATTGAGAGTCTGACGCTTTCCAAAGTAGGGTGGGGTTCTGAAGGTCATCTATCATTATTTCATTACCAATATGGCCTATGAGAGTACCCTCACATGAATAAACGGAAAATATAGATCCGCACATAGGACAACAGTTGCCAAACAGGAGTACGAGCTGCCCCTGATAAGTGGCTTTTTGAATGTAATTGTACTCGTTCATGCCCGAGTTTTCCAGCTCCTCTATTTTATCCTGAAGCCAGGAGCTATTTTCCAGGTCTATGCCTTCGCAAACAGGGAAGACACTTTTTTCACAACCATAAGACAGGCTTAACAACAGTATAAGTATTAAGGCTTTTTTCATACTTTTTAAGACACAGACCAAGACTATAGGGTTGTAATTGACTTAAAAAGAAGAGGTTGCCCCAGAAGTTTGCCGCTTGGTATTGCGAAGTTAAACTTTTGAGACAACCTCTTTTTAGTTTAGCTGTATGCCTAGTCGTTGCCTCCTTTTCGGGTAGGTTTTCTTGGCGATGGCCATTCTCTTGGTTGCCCGGTTCTAGGGTTAGTGCCTAATTCGGCCTTATCTCTCGGGAAGAACTCAGGGTCTTCACAAGCCATGTATACCAAAATAGCCGTGAGAATAACATTATTTCTTACGTCATCGAATACCACCTTGTCATAAGTGTCACGGTTAGTATGCCAGGTGTAGGTGCCATAATCCCAGCTCAGTGAACTAAGGCTAAAGCCTGGTGCTCCGGCTGCCACAAACGAGGCATAATCTGAGCCTCCACCACCCGGAGCTCCCGGGAAATTGGTGTTAATTTCGTTGCTAATAGAGCGTGGTACAGGTTCTAACCAGCGATTAATAAACTCATAGGCATGCAAAAAGCCTTGTCCGCTAATGTTTACTACCCGGCCGGTACCGTTGTCTTGGTTAAAGAGTGCTTGTAGACCCTTTACTACTTCTGGATGATCTTCTACAAATGAGCTTGAACCGTTTAGTCCTTGTTCTTCACTACCCCAATGCCCTACCAAAATGGTGCGCTTAGGGTTAGGGTATACTTTTTTGAGAATTCGCATGGCTTCCATCATTATGATTGTGCCGGTACCATTGTCGGTGGCTCCTGTACCTCCATCCCACGAATCGAAGTGGGCAGAAAGCATAACATATTGATCGGGGTTTACCGCGCTTTTTATCTCTGCCATAGTATTGTAAGTAGGTACTGTACCATGGTCTTTATTGGTTACCTCCACTCTAATTTTTGGCACATCACCATACTCAACCATTCTAAAGAGTGTTCCGTAGTCTTCCAAGCCAATGTCTATGGTAGGAATGCTTTTGGTACGCGCACCAAAGATTTTGTTTACTCCAAATCCTCTGGACCAGTTGGATATAAGAATTCCTGCGGCTCCGGCCTCTTCCAATACGCCCGGTAACTCCCGGCTGTTGTACCCTGTGTTTCTGATTCGCTCACCCCAGGCGCGCATGGCGTCTCTGCGATCGGCTTCCATCTTTTCAATAGACTCTTTGGTGCCCCATTTTTCCCAGTTATAGTCAGGTCGGCCGGAAAGCTGGGCCATGTCTATCATTACAAACTTGCCTTTTACGGTCTTAAGCCAGTTTTTAAATTCGCTTTCATTTTGAACGTTTGGTATAACTGTTACTTCAGCGTCCACAATTCCATTGGTAGGAGGGCTCCAGGCCAGTTGCATGGCTTCGAGGGTTTTTACACGCGGCTCAATAAGGTCTACGTGGGTAATGCCACGTTCCCAGCCTCTCCACTCACCCCATTGCTCGTTTCTGGCACTAATTCCCCAGCCGTTGTAGCGATTAACAGCCCACTCATGAGCGTTTTGCATTTGGGGAGTTCCCACCAGGCGCGGGCCATTTTTATCGAGCAGTTCATAAGCCAATTGCTCGAGCATAGAATTATCGTTGGCTTCTTTGATAATCTGGTCTACCACATTGCCTTGCGCCCAGGCCTGTGTAAAGACCAGGGAGAAAGCTGTGATAGCAAAAAGTAGTTTTCTCATAATTGGATAGTTTTTGTGCGTTGAAATTAAAGAAGTTGGACACCAAACGTGAACCGATAGTGGAAAATTAGGGATGCCTCTGCTCGTATTTCTTCAACATGCGATGGGTTTGTTGTCGTAGTTTTTTCTTGAAATATTCTGACCAGCCAAGTATAGCTCCTTTAAAACCCATGGCTTGTTTAGCCCAGCGGTGTAAGTCGAAAAAATCTGTATGCCTTACGATGAGCCCCTCTTTGAATTCAAACTGAGCAATAATTTTATTGTGAACCTTTCGGCCTGTAGGGCTAAATGTGTAGAAGGCTTCCCAGTAGGCTGAGTCTTCCGTTACTTTGGTATACTTTATGGCAAAGTCCCTGCCTTTCTGACTATCGCAAAGCATGCGCCACATATTGGCAGCTCGCACGCCTTCAAGCCTGCCAAAAGCGGGGTCTTCAAAGACAACCTCTTTGTGGTAGCATTTGACCATTCCTTCAGCATCGAGCTGTTGAAACGACTGGTAGAATTGCTGAATGACTTCTTTCAAGGCTTATGTTTTTAAAGGTCTTGTACAATAAACAATGCATTTTTATTCAGGTCGAAGAAACCGAACTCGTGGGTGCCCCAGGGGGTGTTTTTTCGGAGACTGTCTTCATTAATAGTGTTGCGCTCCAGAAACTCTTCGTACCAGGGTTGAATGTCTTTTACAAATATCTTGACGACCGAACCGCCCAGTAGTGGGTCTTCAGGGGTATCGGCATGCCATTGCAAATGAATACAGAGCTGGTCGCGCACCATACCACTATACATGTGGTCTCCAAAGGCATAGGTGAAACCGGTATACTGTTCATACCAACTAAGATCCCGACCAATATCGGTGGTGGGAAGTACAGGTTCAATTCCTTTAATGTTTGGGTTGTGGGCCATAATATGCTAAGCTTGGGTTGAACAAGTTAACTTATTTATTAGGATTACTTAGTCGGTTCACACAGAAGTAGGCAGACAACTTGAGCGATAAACTGTGTTTTCGCTATGCCTTATAGGCGCGATTGATGAAGACAAAAATGGTAGCAAAATGAGGAAACATACGCCAATCGACTTAAGTAAGTAAGCCTGTTATGAATAAAAAAAGAGGCTGTATTCAAAGCCTTACCGCGCAGGTAAAAACTCTGAAACAGCCTCTTTAGCTGTAAGTAAGGGTTGGTTATTTCTTTTTAATATCGATAACCGGCTTGGTTTTGTCTACACCCGGAGTTCTGTTCAGGAACTCATCGTAAAGCCTGATTTGACGAGAAGTCATTGGTACTTTGAAGCCATCAATGAACAAGTCTGTGATCTTAGTTGCTGTTTCGAACGGATCGCCAGTAGCTACAAAGATGTTGGCTTTCTTGCCTACCTCAATAGATCCTACCTGGTCGCTAATGCCTAGGATTTCGGCTGCATTGATAGTAATGGCTTTCAATGCTTCTTCGCGTCCCATTCCGTATGCAGCAGCAAAACCGGCATGGTAGGGGAGATTTCTAACGTTCTCAGACTCCATGGTTCTAAGCGCTACTTTAACTCCTGCCTTAGACATAATTCCGGGATTGGCGTAAGCGGCATCGTAGTTGTCAGATTCTCTTGTAGGTATAGCCTGTACAGGGCCGGTGATTACCGGAAGACCGGCCTTGGCAATTTCATCGGCTACTCTCCAGCCTTCTGAAACGCCTGTTAGAATCACTTTTTTGTAGCCTCTTTTCTTAACCCACTCAATGGCATTGAGTATGTCTTCGGCCGCATTTACCTCAATGAATAAAGGCATTTCACCTTTTACCACAGGAACCAAAGCTTCTATTTCAGGGTAGTTACGTAAGTCATCGGCATTTTGAAGTTTGGCATAAAGCTCAGCCTTATCCCAGGTATCGTTAACCTGCTTGAGCGCTCTTTCCTGACGTTTCTTCAGTTCGTCTTCCGAAAGTCTTCTCCAGCGTCTTCCTGCCCCGGTAGAGGGGTAGTTCATTACAATGCCTCTTTGTCCGGCATACATCTGATCTGGCGTATAGCCAAAAAGATTAATGGCTGCTGCAGTACCCGGCAAAAAGCCACCTTGCGGCATTGTCCATACAGTTGTTACTCCACTCACGCGGGTTACCGGAATTGCCACCGAGTTAGGGTTTACAGCCGTAAGTGCCTGCATCTGAGGTGTTAACTCTCCGTACTCACGGTAGTCGTTGGCTTCGGCAATACTTCCAATTTCGGCAAGGCCCAGAGTGGTTCCACCGTCAATCATGCCCGGGTAAATTTCTTTACCTCCGCAATCAATCACTTCCGCATCGTTCGGAATCTGTACATTGGCTCCAACGGCTTCAATAATTCCATTGTTAATTACCACTGTACCATTTTCAATAATACCGTTGGTTACGGTATAAATTTTGGCATTGGTCAATGCAAATTTGCCATTTCGGGCTTTCATTACCTGATCATCTTCCTGACCAAATGACAGAAGTGGGATGATGGCGAGCATTAACAATGCAGAAAACAGCTTTCTAAGTTTTTTCATGTCTTCTATCATTTTTGGTTAGAAAATAAATCTTCAAAGTTGATAAAGTTGGCTCCTTCCATGCATCTGTGCTGATCTTCTCTATCGAAAATGGTGATTTTCTCAATAGAAGATTCCGGGTCTACATAAATGCGTTGGTCAGCTTTATCGTTGGCTTTATCAAAATACTTTACACCGTCTACAAAAGTCATTTGCGGAATGGCGTATACTGAAAGCGGATGGCCTTCAAATATGGCAATGTCTGCATCTTTGCCTACTTCTATTGAGCCTACACGGTTGTCAATACCCAATTGCTTGGCAGGGTTGAGGGTAATGAGTGCAAGGGCTTCATCGTCCGATAGGTCACCGTACTTCTGAGTCTTGGCGGCTTCGTGAAACAGGTGACGGATAAGTTCTCCTGAATCGGAGTTAATGGAAGTAAGTACTCCATTTTCGGTAAGAATGGCTGCGTTGTAAGCAGTTGAGTAATATACTTCAAGCTTGTATGCCCACCAGTCGGCAAATACGGAAGCACTGGCACCAAAGGCAGCAAGTTCTGGAGCTACTTTGTAAGCTTCGTTGGCATGCTGGAAGGTGATTTTCGGAATACCAAAGTCAGAGAATACTTTCAGTAGCATGTAAATCTCATCGGCTCTGTAAGAGTGGCAGTGTACCAGTACGTCTCCATTCAGAATGTCTACCAAAGTTTGTAGCCTGAGGTCGTATTCAGGAGCTACTTTTCTTGGATTCTTATCGGCTCTGTAGGCTTCCCACTTCTTCTTGTACTCTACAGCCTGCTGAAAAGAGGTACGCAGCATGTTCTCAACACCCATTCTACTCTGTGGTTGAATACCACGTGCTCTACCACCTCTTGTTGGGTTTTCTCCAAGTGCAAACTTGATGGTTCTCGGAGCTCCTTCAAAACGTAACTGATCGGGGTCGGTAAGTCCCCAACGGAGCTTCATGGTTTCATTTTGACCACCGATTACGTTGGCCGATCCGTGCATCAGGTGAATGCTTGTCACACCTCCGGCCAGGGCTCTGTATATGGATACATCGTAAGGGTCTACCACATCTTCCATGCTTACTTCAGAAGTTACCTGGCTTGTGCCTTCGTTGATGGCCGAACCGGCAATGTGAGAGTGGGCATCAATAATACCCGGCATAAGGTATTTGCCTGTAATATCAATGGTTTCCACTCCATTTGGAGCTCTTAGTCCTTTGCCTATTCTGGCAATTTTTCCATCTCTTACCAACACATCGGTGTTTTCGAGAGTACCGTTGGTTACGGTGAGTACTGTACCACCTTTGAACAATACGTCACCTTTTGGTACCTGCTGCCCCCAGGCGGTGAAGCCTACTAGTAGGAGGAGGGATACCAGTATATTTTTCGTTTTCATAGTTCTGTTCATTATTGCTCGTCTTTGGTCGCTGTAAGGTTCATGCTAAAATCCTGTCCACCAAATGAGACAGTTGCAGTTGCATCGTAGGTTTTTCCGTTGATAGTGCCAACTACCACAATTTCTACAGACTGACCGCCAGCATCGATGGTGAAATCGAAAGCCAACTCATTGTTTCTGTAGCTAATGTTGTTCATGGTGTTGTCAGGGCTTCCGTCATCGCTGGTCAGGTAGCCGGAGTAGGCTCCATTTTCACGGCTGATCACCATTTTACCACCCTGGTCGCCCTGAGGGGTTTCTAATGTGTAAGACCACGATCCGGCCAGAGGATCGTTGCTTGTAGCAGCATTGTTGTTGGTGTTACGGCCATTACCTTTAGACTCTTTGGTTTCATACTCGAACTTGTCGCCATCAACAAACATCAGTTTTACCTGGGCATCTTTGCTAAAGATAGGAGCAGTACTTACCAATAGGTTGGCTAGTTTGCCTTGCTCTACTGTACCGGCAATGTTAGAAATACCAAATATTGAAGCTGGATTGGTGGTGAGTGCGGCCAGAGCAGCATCTTCCGAAAGGCCATTTTCAATATAGGTCCTTACATTTTTGAGTACAGCGTTGGCTCTTACGTTGCCTACTGAGAAGCCAAAGGGAATTCCGGCTTCTGAAAGTTTAGCAGCCTGAGAAACATGAATCTTGTAGAATTCCATTCTGCGGGCTTCAAGGGCTTTCATTTCGGCCGACTTATCGTCTTCTTTGGCATCTTTAGGCTCATCGGGAACATCGAGCGAAAGGAACAATGGTGTATTGCTGCTTTTAATTTCGTTGGTCAACTCCCAGGCTTGCTCAACACCGGCCACCATAAGAGGAAAACCAAGGTCTTTTTGTAGTCGCATGGCTCTACGTGCATCCAGCACACCATCTACATTGAACATAACGGGCTTTTGCTTAGCAATTACCGGGAAGAACGCCTGGCTAACTCGGTCGTTTTCCGGTCTCGGAAGCCCTGCCGGATTCTCGGCATATAGCTCAAAGTGCTTTTTATCTTGTTCGGCATTTCGGTAGAGGTTTCTCCATTTGGCCATCATACCCAAAATATTGCCAGGGTAGGCACCGGGTGCTCCAATCCACTGAGCAAATAAAGCCACATCTTTCTTTAGAATAATTTCGTCCGGATGCTCAGCATCGTTCAATAGAATAAGAGCTGTGCTTCCCGGTAGCATTCGTCCATAAGGCACTGCGTGCGAAATGGCAAAACCGGCTTCTCTCAGGCTTCCAATGCTGGAGTTGGTCACATCCAGTTGGGCAATAACACTGTTTTCTGGGGTTATTCCCGCATATTCATTGGGCGGATCGGGAGTGAATAGGTTTTGAGGTCTTTCCGGGTTTTCAGGTCTTTTGGCACCGGTATTCGACATACCGTCTATAAAAGCCGCATAAACGTATAGTTTGGAGGCATCTATAACCTGAGCCTCTGCCGGAATGGGTACATTCTTACCCACACGAACAATAAGACCGTCTTTAATGACCACGGTTGTTTCTTTCAATTCGGTGCCCGGTTTGGTTATTACCGTGGCGTTGGTCAAGGCATAGGTGCGGGTTACGGCCGACTCTCCGGTGGGGTCGCTTTGTGCCCTGCTACTCAATGCGATCACCGACATGGAAAGCAGCAACACAGCGTGAAGACATAACTTTCGGAGTGATTTCATATTTAGCAATTTAGTTTAGTATTTAATTCAAGCAGATAAGTTAAGTGAATCGCCATTTGATTTCAAAATCAAATATGAGAGTGGTAGCATAATCGTTTTGAGGGTCAATGTGTAGCACTGCGCTTGGCTTGCAATTATTCAGCAACACCCAACACTTATCAATCTTAGGCTCTTCATGTGCCCATTTTTCACAGGTTTGTTTTACTTTAATAGGATGGTACCAATGCGCGTGTGGTATTTGTGCTTATCAGCAAGCCTTTTTTTAGGCGGTTTTCCTCTGCTGGGTCAGGAAACTACCGAAGAGGCCATGATGAAGGAGCTCGATAGTCTCTATCGGGTTATTTTTACCTTTAATTATGCCGATGATACTACCACGATCAACGATTTTGAGAGTTTTGAGCGTAGACTTTCGGTCATTGAAAAGAGAGCTTATGAACAGGAGTTGAACGCTCCCTATTTTCAGGCACGTAACATTTGGTTTCTACACTTTAAGTATCAGGAAATGCGCAAGGAAGCCACCCGGTTGCTTGATGAAACCATTGCCACGGCTCGCGAATGGCGCGATGAAGAAAAGGAGGTTAGGTTTGTCTATTTTAAGGGTAACCTTTCCTTTCGGTTCGATGATTTCGATTCGGCAGTCTACTACTTTCAGGATGCTCTCTCTATGGCCAGAGCCATGGAGAGCCTTTCTTTGCAGGCGGCTTCTATAAATGCTCTGGCGGTTTGTTATGCGCAGTTGGGGCGCGATATGGAAGCGACAACTTACTACAAAGAGTCTTATGCCATAGCCCAACAAATAGCCGATAAAAAGCAGGTTTTGACAGCTGCCCTAAACCTGAGCAATGTGTACGGCCGTCTGGAACAGGCCGACTCGGCACTTTATTTTGGGCAGGAGGCTTACCATTTGGCCATTGAACTTGACGAGACCTCACTCTATTGGAGCTGCCTCAATGCCCTGAGTGTGGCTCATCTGTTGAAAGGGAACTTCAGTCAGACTATTGCTTATGCTAAAGATTTGGAACAGGCCGTATTGCCTATTGGTGAAACCGGCTTTCTTATCACTTCTTATTTGACAAGGAGTAAGGCTTTGTTTGCCCTTGGAAATGCAGTAGAGGCCCTGTCTTATGCCGAAAAGAGCCGACTTCTGGCTATTGAGTATGGAGCGGTAGACAATGAGCAACGCACCTTAAAATGGTTGGTAGAGCTTAGCAGCTATCTCAATGACTTTAAGCAGGCAATGTACCATCAGCAAAGGCTTAGTTTTTTGGAAGATAGTCTAAGCCGAATAGCCGTGAATGAGCGGCTGGAAAAACTAGCGATTGCCTATGAAACCGATAAAAAGCAGGCGGCTTTGGAAAATCTGGAGTTGCTTCAGGCCCAAACCGCACAGAAACTGAGGTTTCGAAACCTCATGATAGGAGCCATTGTTGTTGCAGGCCTACTGCTGGTGTTATGGTTGGTTTATTTCTTTAAGCGCAGGGTAGAAAAAGAGAAAATTGCCCAGCAAAAAGCACAAAACGAATTGCTTCGCACTCAACTCAATCCTCACTTTCTTTTCAATGCACTTTCTTCCATTCAGCTTTTCCTTATCAATCAGGGGCAAGGTAGCCATGCGCTTGAGTACCTCTCTAAGTTTGCTAAATTAATGAGGCGCATTCTGGAAAACAGCCGGAAAGATTTTGTATCCCTGGAAGAGGAGATAGTTACACTTCGCCATTACCTGGATTTGCAAAAGGTAAGGTTCGAAAATGCCTTTGACTATACGCTCGATGTAAATGTAGAAGACCATCTCTCTGAAATAAAAATACCTCCTATGTTTGCCCAGCCATTCATTGAAAACTCACTTGAACACGGTATCTCCAGTATTAAAAATGGGCTTATAGCCATCTCATTTCAACAGAAAGGAGATACCATGCTCTTTAAGGTAGAAGATAACGGTGTGGGGCTTAGCCGTTCGGCTGCACTCAGGCAAAACAAGGAACATGTTTCGCTGGCTACTAAGATTACCCGCGATAGAATTGAATTACTGAAAAGACAGCTAAAAAAGAATATCTCGTTTGTGGTAAAAGACAGGCTTAATGAAACCAATGAAGTGGTGGGAACAGAGGTGATTTTTGAGATTCCAATACAATTTTAAGCATGAAAACACTCATAATAGACAATGAGAAAAGCATTAGGGAAGGGCTGAAACAGATGCTGGCTACTTATTGCCCCAAGGTGGTGGTTGCCGGTGAGGCCAATAGTGTAGCGACTGCCAAAGAACAAATTTTGCAAAACCAACCAGAGCTCATGTTTTTAGATGTAGAACTTGGTGATGGCCTGGGGATAGACCTTATCCGTTCATTCAAAAAGCTAGAAACTCAGGTGATCTTCATTACGGCTCATCACAAATATGCCATAGATGCTTTTCAATGCAGTGCGCTCGATTTTTTGCTTAAGCCCATAGATCCGGAAGATCTGGTAAATGCAGTGCGCAAGGCAGAGCAGTTTAGTCTGGTAAAAGACCTTGAGGCCCAGCTAAAAGTATTGGAAGACCGGTTGAACAAAGCCAATCAGCTTCCTGAAAAAATAGTTCTTACTGATTCTGAGAGTATTTATCTGGTGAAAGTGAACGATATTCTTTGGTGTGGGGCTGAGGGTAGTTATACCCGTTTTACCCTGGCCGATGGCTCCGAAATACTGGTATCTAAGAACCTTAAAGCGTATGAGGGTATTCTGGAGGGAGACCGTTTTTTGCGCATACATCACTCATACCTCGTTAATATTCAACACATCAAGCGGTTCGAGCGTAGCGAAGGAGGACTTCTTGTGATGGACAATGGCCAGATATTGCCCGTTTCGGTTCGAAAAAAAGACAATCTCATGCAGTTGCTAAAGACCTGGAACGAAACACTTATTAAGTAAAAAAAGGCAACTGTCTACTTATTCCTTTCGGTGGCTAAACCCTTGGGTATTTGGGCCATATTCTTAGCAAATTGAAGACTATACACTAGGGCTATGAAGTGGTTATTTTCTTCTGCTATTTTTCTTACTTCTCTTTGGTTTACATCCGGAAGTGGTACCCCAAACGGGCAGAACCTAAGGGTTTTTGCCGACTTTGAGGCAGAACAACTTACTGTTGAACAAGGCCAGAAGGTAAAGTTTATGGACAGGTCTAAAGGTCACCCTAACTTCTGGAGCTGGAGTTTTGAACAAGGATTGCCCAACCGGGCTATAGGAGCAACCCCCGAAGTGTATTATGCCAAAGCCGGGGTGTACGATGTAACTATTACAGTATCAGACGGGGAGAGTACAGACACCAAAGTAATGAAGGATTACATAAAGGTAAGGGGGGTGTTGCATAACCTGCGGTTTGACGGAATGCTCCGTGACGATGCCAATGTGAATACAGCGATTGAGTTTAATGCCGGGCCTCAGTTTGAAAGAGACAGAAGCGGAGCTGCCGGCAGAGCACTGCATTTGATTGGGCATGAGCGAATTAAGCTGCCACCTAACCAGAGGTTTAAAACCAATGAGCTAAGCCTTAGCCTTTGGCTTAAGGCTCCTAAGAAGCAAGATACTCAGATGATTATAGTAGAGCAGTATGCGGGCCGTTCGGCCGACTTCGGTTTTCGGTTGTTGCTTACCAATGGCCACTTGCAATTTGAGGGCAGAGATGGCAGCCAGCTGATGCGAAGCAGCGGGCTTAGCCGCACTACTGTAGATGATAACGAATGGCACCATGTGGTTGCCGTAATGACTGCCGATAGCCAATGGCAGGTTTGGGTAGATGGCATTTTAGAAGCCCACAATGCATATACATACACTATACCGGAGCAATACAATCCGGCCAATTTAACCATTGGGCATTCAGAGCGTTTCGATTTTCGCACGTTTGAAGGCTTGCTCGATGAGGTCGTGATTTATAATAAAGCACTTAGCATGAGGTCCATCGTAGAATTGCTCAATTAAGAGCCATTCTGCGTTGACTCATGGTTTTGGTTGTGTCAATAGAGAGAGTGTCTTAAAAGCATTTGTCTGCTGTTGCTCCAATGTGTTTGGAAAGGTTCTATTGAGGTGGGTTTGGTTGGTATCTATTCTCCTCAATGGTCAACAGTTTAAGCCCGGTGTTTTTGGTGCTCTCTTGGATTCTGGAATTAGTTGATTCTTGGAATGAGGTAAAAAGGAAGGTTCGTACGGAACCTTCCTTTTTCAATTTAGTTATCCAGGTCTAAAATTTCTTCTATTCTATCTTTCAGGTCAGCCAAGTGCAGGTTTCCTGCCCGGTCAGAGGTATATCTTCCTCTGGCCGATCCAATGTCTCTCAGCAGAGCTCTCAATTCGGCTTTTACCACCGGTCGAATGTCGGACTGTGAGATGTTGACCTCCCTGGCCTGGAAAGAACTGGCTTCATTTTTTAACAAATATTCCATTCGCTCCACAAAGGCTCGTTGCAAATTTCTTCGGTAAGTAGAAATAGGAGCACCGGAAGCCAACTCAGTAAAGAGTCCTTGGCGTACATCGGTCACCAATTGATGTATGGTGTAGGTATTGCGACCTTTGAAAGCTTCGGCCTCAATCAGGCGTTGCATGCGCACAGGGTCTAGTACAGAGTTGAGGAACGATGATTGTGTACTTCTGATACGGTTCACTGCCCCAAAGTCTTCCAGCTTTCGCAACAGATTCTCATCTAAAAGCCAATCAGGAGTAGCAAAAGCATATTTCATTAGCCAGTTCACGGCCTCAGTTTGCTGGCCCTCCGGAACAACCTCAAAAACAGCTCCCTGCTGATCGGTCGATTTTAGGTTTTCTGTTACACCTCCAATGTTGGTGATCACATGGCCTACAAACCTTCTCCACTGGCCAATTATTTCGCCATAAATTTCTTGAGTGTCATCATAGCTTTCACCGGGAGTAGTGGTCCACTCCAAGAGGTTGGGTACTACTTTCTTTAAGTTTTCCATACCATAGGCGCTTGCCTTCATGGAGTTATCTCCCAGGTCTTCGGTTTGAGCCTCAGGGTTTGAGCCATTGCTAGATCCAAAGCGGAACATACGATCATTGGCCTTTTCTAAAATCCACTGATCGAGAGTATTGGTTTCGGCCTCCGGGCTATTTGCACCGGGAATTACCCGGTAGCCCCAGTTGATCACGTATTTATCGTATGGCCCTATTTTTCGTATAAACCGTGTTACTCCATCGCCCGGCTGAGCAATGTAGTTAAGCCGAGCATAATCCATGATGGTAGGAGCAACACCATACTCTTCAGCAAACTCCGGGTTTCGAAGTGACTCAACAGGGTAGGCAGAACTGGCTTTCATGTTGTGGGGGAGTCCGAGGGCATGGCCTATTTCGTGGGCAATTACGGCACGCATCATTTCTCCAATGTCATCTTCGGGTGTATTGAGGGTGCGGGCCCTCGGGTTGGCCGCTCCGGTCTGAATCATGTACCAGTTGCGGTAAGACCGCAGATGGTTGTGAAACCAGATAATGTCGCTTTCAATAATTTCTCCGGTTCTGGGGTCGGCAGTGCTGGGGCCTACTGCATTTCGGGTCATACTGGCAATGTAACGCACTGTAGAGTAGCGGGCGTCTTCGGGGCTCCAGTCGGGGTCTTCTTCTTTGCTGGGAGGGTCTTTGGCAATTATGGCATTTTTAAATCCGGCTGCTTCAAAAGCAACCTGCCAATCTTCTATTCCCAGCTTGAACCATTTCCTGAATTTTTCAGGAGTAGCCGGATCAAGGTAGTAGACAATCGGTTTTACAGGCTCCACCAGTTCTCCACGGGCATAGGCGGCCGGGTCTTTTGGCTCTAGTCTCCAACGTTTGAGAAAACTCACCTGATCGCCTTTGAGTGCATCGGAGCTGTAGTTGATATTGCCTACGGTGAACCAGCCTACACGCTCATCGGCCAACCGGGGCATCATGGGGTTTTCAGGGAGTTTAACCATCGATTGGCTCACCTTCATGGAAATTACTCCGGCCGATTCGTTGGAAGGAGGCCTGCCGGCATCGTACGTCATTACCTGGCGTACTTCTATATTGATGGGAAATGACTTTACCGATTCAACGTAGCTTTTATCATTTTCCAGTCTTCTTATTTGCAGCTGGCTTCTCAAGCCCGAGCTCAGGGCGCTAATGGCTCTGGTGTCTTGATTGAAAAAGCCTGTAATATCAATAAGGTAGGCCGAAGAGTCTTTTGGTTGTCCTTCAATTTTAAAAGAGCCAATAATAGGCGCAAAGTTGTTGTCGGCTACCGATTTATAAATGGCGTCTGTGCTGTCGGCCACATTGTTATAAGAGATCGATTTCAGGTAAATTCGCCCTTTTATTTCCTGCCACTGTACCACCTGCTCGTTCATTTTCCATCCCGAACCTAAAAACGGACTTAGGTTTTCAGGACTGGAAACCAGCCGGGTAATCCAGAGCATGTCTTTGTTGAGCTCCGACTTCGGGATTTCAAACATAATCTTCTCATCGTTCTGATATACCTTGAAGAGGCCATCATCGGCTTTCAGGCCTTTTACAACCGATTCGTATGTTTTTTCATTTTTTTTAGGAGCTTCTTGCTTGGGACTTTCAGGGGGAGTGTCCTGCTTGTCCCGGTTTCTGCGTTGAGCATCTACATGAGTAGTGGTCAGAAGCAGAAAGGCCGCGGCCAGCAATGCGGCTGACGGTCTTAAAATGCGGGTGACTTTCATAGAATTGATAAATTTGAAATTTAGATGTAACCAAGTGAATTAACCTTTAGGAAAAAAAGTTATTCTTACCATTGGTTAGAGTTTAGTTTAACAGCGGGTTTAAAGCGGCTAATTGTGGAGAAGTATTTGGAAATAATTGCTAATGCATACCGTGGCTATGCTCAGTACTTGTGGCAAGAGATCACCTTTCAGTACGATTACAAACCCTGGTGGCAAAACTATTTTTGGGCGCTAATTCTTATTTCTGCCTTTTTTTTGCTCTGGGAGTGGCTCAGACCCTGGCGCGAAAACCAGCCCCGCTTTAGAAAAGATTTTTGGCTCGATGCCTTTTACATGTTCTTTAACTTTTTCCTCTTTTCGCTTATTGTTTTCAATGCGCTTTCCGAAGTTGTTGTCAATGCCTTCAATGATTTACTGGCCGTTTTTGGTCTTTCCAATATAGTAGCTCTAGAAATTGCCTCCTGGCCTGTGGGCTTGCAGTTGCTAACCTTGTTTGTGGTTAGAGACTTTGTACAATGGTGGACCCACAGATTGCTGCACTACGTGCCCTGGCTTTGGGAATACCACAAGGTGCACCACTCGGTAGAAGAAATGGGCTTTGCGGCTCATCTGAGGTATCATTGGATGGAAACAGTAGTGTACAGAACCATTGAATACATTCCGCTGGCTATGATTGGTTTTGGTATTGACGACTTTTTCTTTGTACACATGTTCACACTGGCGGTAGGGCACTGGAACCATGCCAATATTCGGGTGAAACTGGGCCCTTTAAAATACATCTTCAACCACCCTAACATGCACATGTGGCACCATGCCCACGACTTACCTGCCGAAAGAGCGCGGGGAGTGAACTTTGGCCTTACGCTTAGTGTGTGGGATTATATTTTTGGAACGGCTTACATACCACACTCCGGCAAATCCATAAAGCTGGGTTTTCCCGGAATCAAAAGGTTTCCTAAAACCTTTTGGGGGCAGATAACTCATGGATTTAAACGCTCGGAAGAGGCACAGGCAGCGAAGAAGCCCTAATTGATCGCTCCAAGAGAGTGCTTGAGCGTGTGAATGCCTGATATTTAGCAAGTACCACATTGGCTATATCTACTATATTTAGCTTCTGGATAATCTTCAACCATCATGAAAAAAGTAGCCTATCTATTCCTTTTTTGTGCCTTAGGTTTTTCTAGCCGGGCTCAAACCGCCAAGCCGGAAGACGTAGCGTCTATGGACGCTATTCTTACGGCCTTATATGATGTTATTTCAGGCCCCGCTGGTGAAAAGCGTGACTGGGAACGCATGAAAGGCCTATTCATACCAGAGGGCAGACTTATTCCTTCCGGCAAAAATCAGCAAGGTAATTTAGTGTACAGGTGGTGGTCGGTAGATGAGTACATTCAGACCAACGGGCCGGCCCTGGAACGCTCAGGTTTTTATGAAACGGAAATTGGCCGAAGGGTAGAAGAGTATGGCACTATTGCCCACGTTTTCAGCACCTATGAAACACGAAGGTCTGCCAGTGACAAGGAGCCATTTATGCGCGGCATTAATAGCATTCAGTTGCTCAACGATGGAAAACGATGGTGGATTGTGAGCGTAATGTGGATGGGAGAAAACCCTCAGTTTCCTTTGCCCGATAAGTACCTCAGGAAGTAGCCTTTGAATACTTACTTTCGCCATCCATCAGCGCCCAGCAATGGCACAAACTTAAAGTTGTCGAACGATTCTGTTCTCACCTTGTTTTCGGCTGTTTTTGTAATGCGGAGCATACGTTGGGTTTTGGCATCGCCCACAGGAATAACCAGTACACCGCCAACGCGTAGTTGATCAATGAGCGCATCGGGCACAGTAGGCGCGCCTGCCGTAACAATTATCTTGTCGTAAGGGGCATATTGGGGTAATCCTTTGGAGCCATCGCCAAAGAAAAAATTGGGTTTATAACCCATGGAGGGCAAAAATCGCCTGGTTCGCTCATAGAGCTCCTTTTGGTATTCAATGGTGTATACATCGGCCCCAAGTTCCAGCAGCACTATGGCCTGATAACCCGAACCGGTGCCAATTTCAAACACCTTGTCGCCCGGTTGTACTTGTAGAAGTTCCGACTGAAAAGCTACCGTGTAAGGTTGAGAGATGGTTTGCCCGGCCCCAATGGGAAAGGCCTTGTCTTCGTAGGCGTGTTCCAGAAAAGCATTTTCAAAGAAAAAATGTCTGGGTATTTTGCCAATGGCAGCCAAAACCCGCTCATCCTCAATGCCCTTCTCTCTGACAACCTTTACCAGTTGCCTTCTCATGCCTTTGTGTCTGTAAGAGTCTACCATAGAGCCTTCGAAGTTATTTCAAAAATCAGAGAACCATTAAAAAAAATGTCTGTTTTCATTAGAGTTGAAGAGAAAATTTTTTCTGAATTAATTCATTAACATTGCCCTATGTTTACCGGAATAATTGAAACCCTTGGTCAAGTAGTTGATATTCAAAAAGAAGGCACTAATGTGCATTTCGATGTAGAATCTGCCATTGGCCACGAACTAAAAATAGACCAAAGTGTGGCCCACAATGGCACCTGTCTTACCGTGGTTGCCCTCAAAGAGAAGGTGCACCGGGTAACGGCCATAGATGAGACTCTCAAGAAGACCACCCTTGGCAATTGGAAAGTGGGTACATTGGTTAATTTGGAGCGCTGCATGGTGGCCAATGGCCGTTTCGATGGGCATGTGGTGCAAGGCCATGTGGATCAGATTGGCACAGTTACGGCCATTGCTGAACAGGAGGGGAGTTGGTTGTTCGACTTTGCTTATGATGCTTCTTTGGGGAATGTGACGGTTGAAAAAGGTTCTATTTGCATTAACGGAACCAGCCTTACCTGTTTCAACTCTCAGCAAGGGAACTTTAGAGTTGCCATTATTCCATACACTTTTGAGCATACCAATTTTAAAGAACTACGGGTGGGCGATAAGGTCAATCTGGAATTTGATATTATTGGTAAGTATGTAAAGAGACTTTTGGGCCAATGAGACTTAGGTTTCAGGTTATTCCTCATGTATTAAAGTTTCGGTTCGAAGCCGGTACTTCGCGTGGTTCTTTTACAGAGAAACCCACGTGGTTTATAAAAGCCGTTAATCAGGAAACCGGCCAGGTAGGTTGGGGAGAGGCCAGCCCTTTGAAAGGTCTTTCTAAAGACTATGTTCCGGATTATTCCAATCGACTAGAGCAATACCTCAACGCTTGTGAGGGAAACGATATTCCTGAAACAGAGCCGGAGGTACTGGAGTTTGTTTCTCAAGTTATTCCTGCCGAGTTTCCGTCCATCCGTTTTGGCCTCGAAACAGCCTTGCTCGATATCGCTCAGGGGGGCGGTTTTTGCCTGTTCAACAATGATTTTGCAAAGGGCAAAAACAGAATTCCTATTAACGGATTGGTGTGGATGGGCGATGAAAGCTTTATGAGAAGGCAAATTGAAGAAAAATTGAAAGCCGGCTTTGGTACCATAAAAATGAAGATTGGCGCCATTGATTTTTCAACGGAACTAAGCCTGCTCGAATCTATTCGAAAACACTACACCAGTCGTGAAATTACCCTCAGAGTGGATGCCAATGGTGCTTTTGATGCTCACAACGTGTATGACCATTTGCACGAGTTGGCGGCTTTAGAGATTCACTCCATTGAACAGCCCGTGGCTCCGGGACAATGGTCGCTAATGGCAGAACTTTGCCAGGCAAATTTAATCCCCATAGCTCTGGACGAAGAGTTGATTGGAGTGCATGACACAGGGGAAAAAGTACGCTTGCTGGAAACAATAAGGCCGCAATATATTATTCTAAAACCATCGTTGGTAGGAGGTATAGGCTCTAGCCGTGAGTGGATAAACCTGGCAAACTCAAGGCAGATTGGCTGGTGGATGACCTCCATGCTCGAGTCGAACATAGGTTTGAATGCCATTGCGCAGTTCACCGCTCAATACACTAACCTATTGCCACAAGGCTTGGGTACAGGCCAGCTGTACCACAACAACGTGTCTTCTCCACTCACCATTCGAGGTGGGCAATTGCTCTACGATTACCACCAAGCCTGGACCATACCCCATGCACTTCAAGGTTGAAACTTACATATTGAGCCAATAGGTAACCTTAAACACTACCTGTCGGTTTTTTATGTTCAACCCATCAATTCCGTAATTGTCGGTGTAGACTATGAACAGGTCTGACATGGGCTTGTAGCGCCATTGAAAACGCGAGAAGATGTTGTAGTTCTCGGCCTGAGAGTTGTATTGTACGGAAGTGGTCCAGAACATACGGTTGGAAAAACTGATTTCTGTGTTAAACCTGAAAAGGTGCAGGTCGGTTTCTCCAAACCCTTCAGCTAGTTTCACTTTATTGAAGTCGTAGTTTACACTAAAAGTACCCCATGGCTGTGCCCGCATATTGAGTCCACCGGAGAGTCCTGTTTTGGTACCGTTATAAAAGCTACCGTAGCTAAGCCGTAAATCGGTGCTGAAAATCTTTCTTCGGTCGCTGGAGTAGGATACAAAATTATCGCTGAACCGGTAATTGGCCACCGGTAAGTTCCGGTCTCCTCCAATCAGATTGGTTGGAACGGGCAGTTCTACTTCAAAAAACATACGATTAAAATTGAGCTCAGAAGTGTTTTTGAAGATAAAATCATAGGCCATCCCATGACGCCTCTCATTGAGGCTTCCATCTGTATTGAACCAGGCCATATGCCAGGTGCGTATGCCGTGTTGGTTGAGAGCGGAGCTTGGGTTTTCGGGCAGAAACCTATACATGAGCCAGGGGTTAATGTGTGCATAGCCTTGACGCGTTACCTCTTTGGTTTCTGCATTGTAGTTGTACAGTCGTGGGTTAAAACCCAGTTCTGTTTCGTGGTTTTTTCCTACCACATCTAAAGCCCAACCCATTCGCAGATTTCTGTCGCGATAGCCTCCACTCATGCCATAATAGTGATTGTCGCCCAGCTGCTCT
This sequence comes from Roseivirga sp. UBA1976, assembly GCF_002336325.1. Classification (NCBI taxonomy): domain Bacteria; kingdom Pseudomonadati; phylum Bacteroidota; class Cytophagia; order Cytophagales; family Roseivirgaceae; genus Roseivirga; species Roseivirga sp. UBA1976. The sequence continues at coordinate 21,401 of NZ_DDDQ01000108.1, forward strand.
TCAGTTTCTGCCAAATGGTATCTAAGGGTATTGTTCCAGCTTCCTGAGGGGTGTACGTAGTTAAATTCAATTCCTCCGTTTCGGCCATAGTCGCCATTTGCGCCTTTTCGATTCATGAAAATTCCCTTAATGACCGACCGGCTTAGCACTCGCTGATGGACAGCTAATACCGAGTAGTTGTTTGAGGCCAATTCTTCGGTCGATCCGGTTTGCACGTTCATGGCTCCCACACGCATGTTATCTGTTACATTGCCGGTGAGCCGTGCACCGTAGGTTATGGGTACCTGCCGGCCATTGTTGAGCCCGATGGTTCTGGAGAAGAATGGCTGCACTTGCCAGCTACCGAAGTTGGAAAATATATCACCGTTTTCCAGAAAGAAGTTTCTGCGTTCGGGAAAGAAAATACTGAAACGGGAGAGGTTGGTGACCTGTTGATCGACATCGGCATTGGAGAAGTCCGGGTTTAGGGTCAGATCCAGATTGAGCGAACTGGTAATGGCCACCTTGGCATCCAGCCCTGCATCAATTTCACTTTCGTAGTCTTCCTGCACTTCGGTTTGAAAGTCTCTGGTAGTCGATCCGGCCAGATAAGGGATAAGTACTACTTTGCCTTCGGCTTTTTTAGGTGGAGCATCCCATTGCATAGTGCCCATAAAGTTGATGTCAACGCCACCAAAACTGAGCGGAAACTGGGTCCAGGTAGAGTAATGGTTGCGCTCCATATCCCCTCGAATAAAATTGACTCCCCAGGCTGTAGACTGGCTATTGTAGCGAAGGGTTTTAAAAGGTATGGCCATTTCTACCAGCCAGTGGTCGGCATAGCTCTTTACCTCCGAAAACCACTTGTTGTCCCAGTTTTCATCGAAGTTGGTGTTTCCGTTTTCTACATTCATAAGAGCCTCAATTTGAGCTCCTCCGGCATTTACGCCAAAGAAGAAACCACTCTGCTTGTTATTGAAAGGATCAATTATAAAAGTGAAATTATCGCTGTTCCAGTGAGCTTCTCTATTGTCTCTTCGGAGCGACTGAACCACCCGATCTCCGTTGTCGTAGAGTTTGGCCATAACGTAAATAAACTCATCGTCATAGGTGCACCATACCTCTGTGCGGGCTTCGGCCTCGCCAGTATCGTAAGGCCAGTGGTTCATCAGTTTGTCAATTTTACCGGCCTGTTGCCAGGCCGGTTCATCAGCCGAACCATCGACTATTATGGGCGATTGAGTCTTGGTAATTCGGTACTGATAGGTACTTCTTGTATCGGTTTGTTGAGCTGTTAGGCTCAGAGTAAATGCACAAAGCGCAAGAGTTAAAAAAGCTTTCATTTTGAGTTGTTGACTTGGGTGTTAGCTGCTTTTACTCCAATAATTTCCTGAGGTTCAGGGAATAGCGGCTTTTTAGACTAAAGACTTAGTTTTGGTGTCTAATGGCATAAAACGGGCTACGAAGTCACTCGTCATAGCAATGGTGTATTTGGTGCCATTAGTTGTGTAGTTTGTCTATTTGTATGAATATTAGAAACTTATGGCCTAAGTTTAGTGCTTAAACACATGAGTTCACCAGTCTTATGAGCAAACCCCGTTTAGAGAATCTCCTTTTCAATAGCCCCAGAATTGTCTGGCATCTGGTTTTCTGGGCGGTTTATATTCTCTTTTTCGGCATTGTTTACGGAAGCTTTGAGGAGAAGTATGCGCTGCAAATTCTGATTCAGTCTACTGATGCTTTGGTACAACTACCGGCTGTCTATCTTACCCTTTATGTATTAATGCCGGTTTACCTGTTCCGTCAACGGTATGCCCGTTTCTTTGGCTGGTTAATTGTACTCATTCTTACCTTTTCCATGCTGGCCTGGATTGGCTATCTGTTAGTACAACAGCCTTTGTTTTGGCCGGAAGATACTTACCGAAGTCCTATCATAAACATTGGCAAGATTCTAAAATTCACCACTAAGATATATCCGGTAGTGTTTCTGGCTGTTGTGATTAAGTGGTTCAAGTATTGGTATTTGGAGCAGAAGAAGAATCAACAGCTTGTAGAGGATAAACTGGAGGCGGAGTTAAAGTTCTTGAAAGCTCAAATCCATCCTCATTTCTTGTTCAACACGCTAAACAACCTTTATGCGCTTACCCTCAAGCGAAGCAAAGATGCTCCAGAGGTGGTTTTAAAACTTTCGGAATTGCTCGATTACATGCTCTATGAGTGCAATGCCGATAAAATTCCTTTGAGTAAAGAGGTAAGACTACTGCAAGGCTATATTGAACTGGAGAAAATTCGTTACGGGGAGCGGCTGAATGTGAGCTTTAATATGACTAAAGAAAACGGAGAGAAAATGATTGCTCCTTTGGTCATCTTGCCTTTTGTTGAAAATGCCTTTAAGCATGGGGCCAGTGAGGAATTGGAAGACTCGTGGATATCGATAGATATAGCCTCAAAAGACAAAAGCCTAACCTTAAAGGTTGAAAACAGTAAAAGTAATCATACCGATTCGGAAGATCACTTCTCTTACAAAGAGGGTATTGGGCTCAAAAATGTGAAGCGAAGGCTGGAGATACTTTACCCGGAGCAGCATGAATTGAATATCCACGAATCGTCAGACTCTTTTTTGGTGGTGTTGAAACTGAATTTTTAGACCAATGAAACTTAAATGCCTGGTAGTTGATGATGAACCGTTAGCCCGAGAGGTGATTATATCGCATATAGAGAAAATTGAGGCTTTGGAATTAGTGGAGCAATGTGATAATGCGCTCAAGGCCTTTGAAGTACTCAAGAAAGAACCGGTCGATTTAATATTTCTGGACATTCAAATGCCTAAACTCAATGGTATTGAATTCTTGAAAGTGCTGAACCCCGAAGCCCAGATTATTTTTACAACGGCCTATAGAGAATATGCTCTCGAAAGCTATGAGTTGAATGTGGCCGACTACCTGCTAAAACCTGTTTCGTTTCACCGTTTTCTCAAAGCCGTAAATAAGGTGGTAGAAGTGCAACAAGAAGAAAATAATGCTGTAGAACCGGCCGACAAATTAAGAACAGACGAACCGCACATTTTTCTCAAGGCCGACCGCAAAATGGTGAAGGTATATCTGAAAGACATTCTGTATATCGAAAGCCTCAAGGATTATGTGCGCATTAAACTACCCGGAAGAGAAGTAATTTCGTTGCAGAAAATCTCATTTTTAGAAGAGAAACTTCCGGAAGACTGTTTCATAAGAGTACACCGATCGTTTATAGTTCCTTTCAAAAAAATTGAAGCTTTCTCTAACCATGCGGTTGAGGTGAATGGTGTAGAAATTCCTATTGGCCGCAACTATAAGGAACAGGTGTTAGAACAGCTCAACTCAAGCAAATCTATTATTAGTTAAGGCCATACGATTGTGTGCTTCGGTTAGGCCCGGTAACCTGCATTTTCTTTGAGCCAGCCTGGCAATTCGCTAATAGATGTCAGCCGCGGAAATTTATAGCCGTTTATTTGGGCTGAACCTAACTGCTCGTGTGCCCAGGTATCATGAAAGGGTATGTGAATAGCTTGTGCACCCAGATCGAGTAGTGGAATTATATCTGACTTAAGCGAATTGCCCACCATAAGCAATTCATTTTCTGTTAGTTGGTGTCTTTTAAGCAGGGCAGCGTAAGTGGCAGTGTCTTTTTCGCTAACTATTTCAACTGCACTAAAGTACCGATCGAGGTTAGACCGTGCAATCTTATTCTCCTGATCCCACAAATCACCTTTGGTAATAACCATTAGCCTGTAGTGATTCTCCAGCTCATCGAGAACCTCTTCTACACCCGGTAATACCTGCACGGGATGCTGGAGCATTTCTTTACCCAACCGGATGATACGTTCTACATCACGACCCTTTAGCGCATAGTCTGTCAGCTCCAAAGCTGTTTCTATCATTGAAAGAGTAAAACCTTTTATACCATAGCCGAATAGTTGAAGATTTCGTATTTCTACCGCGTAAAGCTCCTTTTCCAAACCGGAATCAATGGTCATATAGTCGCTTAGAATTTTAAGCGGGTATCGGTGAAAATGGGTTCATTGACCCAAAGCGTATCGTCTGCGTCAAAGGCAATGGTGGTAAGGCTAGGCATGCTTCAAATTAGCAACTAATAAGCCATTTCCGGCAAGGAAATATAGGTTTTTATGACTGGTCCTTTTGTAATTCTCTAAACACGTAGAGCATTTCAGAGGCAACTTTCAGGTTAATATCGTCATAGGCCAATTGCACATCTGGTGTGTTATCGAAAGCCTTGGGGTCAGAATAGGTAAGAGGAATTCTGGCTGAGGCTTGCGGTATGTAAGGGCATGCTTCATAGGCTGCATCACAGGTCATTACTGCAATGAAGGGGTGTTTTAGGTTGTCGGGGTGATCGAAAAGCTTGGAGTACATGGTCAGCCGGGTTTGCTTATCGATGGTAACCCGATGCCTGGGGTTTTCACTCTCGTCCATGAGCTCTATGCCAAAGCCCATTCGTTGACAGGAGGCTGCTGCATGGGCATTGAATCGGGTTACTTCCGTTCCTCCAGACAAAGAGCGTATGTTGTAGCCAAAAAAGCGCGCAGCCGTTTGAGCCCAGAGCTGGGCCATTTGGCTTCTGCGAGAGTTATGGGTACAAATGAACTGTAGGGTAGGAGTGCCGGAACACTCCTTTATTTTACCCATTAATTCATTTAGAAGGCTCTTTCTTTCATGAGAAATAGGAAGCTTTTGAGCCTTTTCAATGGTTTGGAGTAATAGCGCATTCATATTAACAACAACCACCTCCCGGGCTGCAACAAGCCGCTGACGCTTCTGCCTGAGAGGCCGGTTGTTCAATTCCGCAACTGTCTTTGGCCAGGCAGTCGGTTTGTTGGGTAGTGAGCCAAAACTCTCCATTGTAGAAGTCCAGACCAAATTTTTGGATGGTCGATTCACCCTGATATTCTACTTCAATTACTTGATCGGTAAGGTTGAGGTGACGCTCCGAAAGAGATATGATAGATTTTAATTTTTGTGGTGCTAGGCGGTGGTCATAGTCATTGGAGGTCCATAATTGAAAATTAATGACCGATTCGTTTCGAATAGTTCCGCCACAATCTATAAAGTGTTTGGTAACGGCACCAACCTCAGTTACATGAAAGTGCGAGGGTATTTGAGTGCCGTCAGGCAAACGAAAAGAAATTTCTTGAAGATTCTCCAGTATGTGTTTTAATTCAGATAGCTTCATATCAACAGCGTTTAGAGTTACACGGATCAGGACTATAAGACTGAAACAAACGATTTAGTCTCGACTCAAAATATTTCCAACGCTCGGCATTAATACAATAGCTCATGCTTACACCTTCTATAGTCCCTGATATGAGCCCTAGACTTTTGAGCTCTTTTAGGTGTTGACTAATAGTAGCCTGAGCCAGTCCTAGTTCGGCAACCAAATCGCTATTAATGCAGGCATTGGCTTTAAGTAAATGTTCGAGTATGGCTATTCTGGCCGGGTGAGCAAGAGCCTTGGCCATATTGGCCAGTTCGTTTTGCTCGGTGGTAAATAAATCTGTTTTTGTTAGCCCCATAAATACATTGCAATATTACGATGAATAGATCATACGACCTAACTTTGGCTATATATTTTTCCCTTAAGTTCTGTGTTTTCTGTACCGGGCTCAGGTAGCCAGCCGGTAGAAATTCTCAATGTTGTGCTGTTCACCCTGCACGTAGACAATATCGCCCTGCTTAATCTTCTGGTCAGCACTAATGTTCTGAATTAGTTCATTGTTTCTGGATATGGCCAGAATATTAATGCCGTAATTGTTCCGTATTTGCAGGTCTTTAAGCGGCTTACCCACCAGTTTGGAGCTATCGGTAGTCACCCGGAGGCAGGTAATGTTAAAGTCTGGAAATTTAGAGGGCTTAAAGGTTCTCGGTAGCGATTTTTTATTTTGAAAGAGCTCGTAGTTATCGGCCCTAACAGCTTCAATAAAGCGGTTGATGTCGTCTACCGGTACTAAAAACTGGTGGAGTATTCTGGAGAATATTTCAATGGATGTTTCGAATTCTTCAGGAATAACTTCGTCAGCACCAAGGGCCAACAGCTCATTCATTTCTTTTACATATCGGGTGCGGACAACGAGGTAAACCGATTGCGATATGCTTCTTATATTACTAATGATGGCCTTGGTGGCCTTGGGGTCTGAGATAGCAATTACCACCCCTCTGGCCTTATGAAGGTGCACATGTTCTAAAATGTGCTTTTGAGAGGCATCGCCAAAAAGTATAGGTATCTCCTTTAGCCTTTCTCTTCTTACTGTTTCTGCGTTGAGCTCTAGCACCACATAGGGTATTTGGTTTACCCGTGCGGCATGGGCCACATTCGAACCATTCACTCCATAACCAATTATCACCAGATGGTTGCTGAGTTCATCGGGCGCATCTTCTAAAACAGGTTGTAGTCCGCTCATTTTCTTAGTAACCGAGTCGACTAACCGAGACCTAAGGGCCAGGCTGGAAAGCCGCTCAGAAAACATCATAACAAAAGGTGTGCAGAGCATAGAAAGAATGGAAACGGCTAAAAAGTATTGGTTGGTTTGGTCATCAATTAGCCCGTATTCTATTCCTGTTTTAGAGAGAATAAAAGCGAATTCTCCAACCTGAAAGAGCGCCAGTCCGGTAAGGATAACCGTGCGTGGTGGGTATTTAAGCACAGCCACAGCAAAAGAGGCAATGGCCGATTTGAGTACAAACACACCTACGAGCAGCAAGAGTATTGGCCCCAGATTTTCAAGCAAAAAGAATACGTCAAGTAACATACCTACCGATATGAAGAAGAAGGAGGTGAACAGCTCACGAAAGGGGAGTATTATGCTTGTGGCCTGATGGCTATATTCCGATTCTGATATGATGAGTCCGGCCAAAAAAGCTCCTAAAGCCAGTGAAAGCCCGGCCTCGGAGGTAAGAAAGGCCACAGCAAAACAGATGGTAATGGTGGCCAATAAGAAGAGCTCTTTGCTTTTGGTCTTAGCTATGGCATACATGAGCTTAGGCACCAAATAACGCGCACTTAGAATGGTGACAAGAATAACCACAGCCGACTTTATGACCAGCTCGATAACACTTTGGGTTACATTGGTGGTTGCTCCGGCAATAATGGGAGTAACCAGCATCATTGGCACAACTATGATGTCTTGAAAAATGAGAATTCCCAGGGCATTTCTGCCGTGTGGTGTAGAAATTTCGTTACGCTCCTGAAAAATGGAGAGCACAATGGCTGTACTGGAAAGTGAGAAGAGAAAGCCCGTAAAAACAGCTTCATTCCAACTACTACCCAAAAGATAATATATACCTCCGGAGAACACCACTGTGAGCCCCACCTGCAACAGCCCCCCTATAAAAACGGTCCGTTTTATAGACATTAGTTGTTTGATGGAAAGCTCCATGCCAATTACAAACAATAGCAGAATGACTCCGATTTCGGCAATAATTTCTACCTGTTCGGCAGCTTCTACCAGGCTAAAGGCATAAGGGCCAATGAGAATGCCTGTGAGCAAAAAGCCAAGTATAGAGGGCAATCGTAAACGCTGAAGAAGAAAAACAATGATTACTGAGAAAACCAGCAATACCAGTAAGTCTTGAAGCAGCGGTAGGTGCATAATCTACTTAATTTAGGGTGTTTGAAAGGTTAGGGCTTTTTATAGCTGCTTGCCGCAGCTTCATCGAGAAACCAGATTAATTCTCCTTCTTTGGGGTTGATGTGATAGGCCGGATATGATTTGGCCACATCTTGTTCTTCAAAAATCTGTTTTATCTTCTCCTTCTTGTTGTCTCCGGTCACCAAAAAACATACGGAGCGTGCCTGGTTAAGTACCGGGCCCGTGAGCGTGACTCTTTTCTGGCCGGTTTCCGGGTGGTTGGCTACTTCACAGGTTTTGGCACTGTCCAGCAATTCAATTTCATGAGGAAAAATAGAAGCTGTATGGCCATCAGTTCCCATGCCCAGAATGATTATGTCGAATACCGGATTTCCGTCTTTCTTTGGTAGGTTTTGCTCAATTAACTGCCCGTAGCGAATGGCTTCTTGTTCAGGGTCGTTTTCTCCCAGCACTCTGTGTATGTTGCCTTCAGGAATGTTCACCTTAGCCAGTAAATGCTCATTCGTCATTTTATAGTTGCTGTCGCTGTCGGTAGGTGCTACACAACGTTCATCGCCCCAGTAAAGGTTTATTTTTGTCCAGTCAAAGGCTGCGGCATAGTCTGTAGCCAACAGGTCGAAAAGTATTTTTGGTGTAGAGCCACCGGAAAGTGCCACATTCATTGCTCCATGCTGTTTGTGCCAGGCCAGCATATATTCGGCAAAGGCTTTGGCGGTAGCAATGGGGTTTTCACAAATATTGATTTGCATAATTTTCTTCTTCAGTTAAAGTTCACAGTAATTCCCATCGTTTGTCAGGTTGCTGCAGGGGTATCGCCAGGTCATTTTATCTCCTTCAATCAGGCTGTCTGCATTTTCCGGCCCCCAGGTTCCTGAAGGATATCCATAAATGGGCACTTCGTCATTGGCCCATGCTTTGAGTATTGGGTCTATAAATTCCCAGGCAGCTTCGGTGGAGTCGCCACGGGCGTAAAGAGTAGCATCTCCCTGCATGCAATCCAGTATCAGGCGTTCGTAAGCATCAGGTACATACACATTGCTGAGATCGTCATAGTGAAAGTCCATATTTACATGCTCCGTATTGTAGCCGGCTCCCGGAATCTTCATGGCGAATTTCAGTAATATACCTTCGTTGGGCTGAATTCTCAGTACCAATGTGTTTTGCGGGTTGGCCAGATGCGGGTTGGCCGAGAAAAGGTGATGATGGTTAGGTTTGAAGTGAATAACCACTTCTGTAACCCGGGTAGGGAGGCGTTTTCCGGTGCGTATATAGAAGGGTACACCTGCCCAGCGCCAGTTGTCGATATAAAACTTGAGAGCAGCATAAGTTTCCGTTTTAGAATTCGGGTCAACTCCTTCTTCTTCGCGATAGCCCGGCACTTTTTCTCCTCGAATGGTAGAGGCCGTATATTGGCCTCTGATTACATTTTTGGCAATATCTTCAGTGGTGTATGGTCTCAGACTTTGAAACACCTTAAGTTTCTCATTTCTAATACTTTCGGCATCGGCTTTCACGGGAGGTTCCATGGCTACCAGCGCTACGAGCTGAAACAAATGGTTTTGCACCATGTCGCGCAAGGCCCCGGAAGAGTCGTAGTATCCGCCTCTTTTTTCTACTCCCACGCTTTCTGCCGCGGTAATTTCAACCCGATGAATGTAGTTCCGATTCCATAGGGGTTCGAATATGCTATTGGCAAACCGGGTAACAAACATGTTTTGTACCGTTTCTTTACCCAAGTAGTGATCGATTCTGTATATCTGATCTTCCTCAAAGAATTTTCTCAGGTGTTGGTTCAAGTGCCTGGCCGATTCCAAATCATATCCAAAGGGTTTTTCTACAATCAGCCGGCTCCATCCGTTTTTTTGACTATTCAAGCCATTGGCCGCCAGCCCCTCGGCAATAACCTCATATAGGCTGGGAGGGGTAGAGAGGTAGAAAATGTAATTATGACAGGTAGCCTTCTCCTCGTCTAGTGCCCTAAGCCTTTCTTTGAGTGTGGCATAAGCCTCTATGTTTTTGGTGTCGAGCGACTGGTAATGAATGAGCTTGGAAAACGCATTAAGGTCGTCTTGACTTACTTTATTTTTGTCGGTGAGATGCTCGTTCTCAAAAACCACACTCTGCCTGTATTCTTCATCGCTGTAAGCTGTGCGCCCCACACCAACTACAGCATAGCACTCGGCTAAAAAGCCTCCTTTAAAAAGATTGAAAACTGCAGGGATTAACTTGCGCTTGGTCAAATCGCCTGAGCCTCCGAATATTACCAAAACTTGATCGTCAGTTTTTTTCATTAATGTTTTATGCCTTGCTAAGGCTTTGTTTCTTTGTACAGTCTAAATCAGTTTTACCCGCTAAAGTTCCGCGATAAAGATAATGGGTTGTGGTCAGAGTAGAGGAACTTAATGGTAGTTTTAGAACTTGGAAATTAAAACAAAAGCATGTCTCAAGAAAAGTTTGATTTTGGCCTTATAGGGCTGGGCGTAATGGGTAAGAACTTTATTCTTAATGTGGCCGACCATGGTTTTTCGGCTCTGGGCTACGACCTGGATCAGGGCAAGGTGGAAGGGCTCATTGAGGAAGCCGGTAATGATAAAGTTTCGGCCACAACAGATGCAGATACTTTTTTGGCCGGACTAAAGCGACCTCGAAAAATTATGCTGTTGGTTCCGGCCGGAAAACCCGTAGACGCAGTAATAGAGAGTTTGAGGCCTAAGTTGAATGAAGGAGATATTATTATAGATGGAGGTAACTCGTTTTATACTGATACCGACCGGAGGTTTGAATCGCTGGCCAAAGACAAAATTCACTTTTTTGGAGCCGGAGTTTCCGGTGGGGCTAAAGGCGCCCGGGTGGGGCCTAGCATTATGCCCGGGGGCAATAAAGAGGCCTATGAACATATCCGACCTATTTTTGAAGCTGCATCGGCTAAGGTAAATGGTGAACCTTGCGTGGCACATTTGGGAAATGGTTCGGCCGGAAATTATGTGAAGATGGTGCACAACGGCATTGAGTATGGCCTTATGCAGCTCATTTCAGAGGTATACGATATAATGAAGCACGGCCTCCAAATGTCTAATGTTGAAATGAAAGCCACTTTTGAGGCTTGGAACCAAGCCGAACTCGGTTCTTTCCTTACAGAAATTACGGCAGACATATTGGGAGTTCCTGATGATTTGGAAACCGGTGCATTGGTAGATGCCATTTTGGATAAGGCAAAACAAAAAGGAACCGGAAAATGGACTTCGCAAAACGCCATGGATCTGGGAGTGCCAATACCTACGGTAGATGCTGCTGTACGGATGCGCGAAATTTCTTCGTTCAAAAGTATGCGCGTTGAGGCAGCTAAACTATACACTTTGCCCATGGCTGAACGGGCCGATTTATCGACCGATGAACTGAAAGCCGCGCTCTATACTTCCTTTATTGTTACTTATGCGCAAGGACTCCACCAGCTATCGGAGGCTTCTAAGGAATATAATTATGACCTGAATCTGGAGGTGATTGCTAAAATTTGGAGAGGCAGATGCATTATCAGGGCAAAATTCCTTGAAGAGATTCGTAAGGCCTATTCGTTCAATAAATCGCTGCAACATCTGTTGCTCAATGAGCAAATAGCCGAATTAGTGAAAACTAACCTCCCTCATTTAGCTAAGGTTTGCGCTGAGGGTATGCGTCTTGGTCTGCCGGTTTCGGCTTTGGCAGCATCACTTAACTATTTCAATGCATTCAAGGCCGAACGTTTGCCGCTAAACCTCATTCAGGCCCAGCGAGACTATTTTGGATCTCATACCTATGAGCGATTGGATCGGCCGGGTATTTTTCATACAGAGTGGGAGGCTTAAACGAACTGATAGGCAATAAGCACGAGGATAAAGCTGGTAACAGAAATAAGGCTCGACTGTATGGTCCATGAGCGCAGGGTTTGTTGTACAGACTGGCCTAAAATGCGATTGACTAACCAAAAACCACTGTCGTTTACGTGAGACATAACGATGCTGCCTGAGGCAATGGCCATCATGATGAAGGTTTTCTCCAGCATGTTCAGGTCCATTCCCGGTAATACAGCGGCTACAATTCCGGCACCGGTGAGCATCGCCACCGTAGCACTGCCTTGCATAATACGTACCAGCACGGTAACCAGGTAGGCTAGTAGAAGCACAGAAAAGCTTGTATTTAGCATGCCCTGGGCTATTATATCTCCTATACCGGTGTTAATCATTACGGTTTTAAGAACTCCTCCTGCCCCGGTTATCAGAATAATAGAGCCGGCCGGAGCCAGTGAATCATTAGAGAGTTTGAACAAGGCCTCTTTTCCTAAGCCCTTTTTGACCCCAAGAAAGTAAAGGGCTAGAAAGGTAGCCAATAGGAGTGATACAAACGGATGTCCTATAAAAGCCGCAATATCGACAAAAACCGAAGAAGCTATGAGGCCTTCACGA
>NZ_DDDQ01000108.1:33765-37049 GCF_002336325.1 Roseivirga sp. UBA1976
TGAGGCCTTCACGAGCCATTGTGTTTAGAAATGATCCTAACAGTATAAGGCAAATGGGAAGCCCCAAAACCCAAAAAATGGTACGAACCAGCCCTTCGTCCAGAGCTTGGTCGGTCGTTTCAGTTGCTATTTCCAATTCACTATCGGGAGTATCGGGTACCAGAAACTTAGTCATAATCAGCCCGCAGAAAAGCGCAACGGGGATGCCAACGAGGGCTCCTACAACAATGGCATAGCCCAGGTCTACCTGCAATATATCTGCCACCGCTACCGGCCCGGGTGTAGGAGGAATAAAGCTATGGGTAATTCCCAGTCCTGTCAGCAAGGGAAGGCCATAGTATAATACATGGCGATTACTCTTTTTGGCCAGTGCCTTTACCAGGGGCATAAGAATGATAATACCTACATCGAAGAATACAGAAATAGAAACTATAAAGCCTGTGCTTAACAGGGCCAGCCGAGACTTGGATTCTCCTCCTTTTTTTAACAGGTAACGAGCCAATGCCTGAGCACCCCCCGAATGTTCCAGTATGGCTCCAAAAATGGCTCCCAGTCCCACAATGGTAGCCACAAAGGCCAGCGTATCGCCCATGCCTTTTGCTATAGAATCGATTATCTCGTCAGTATTCAGCCCTCCTAAAAGGCCTACCCAAATGCTGGCAAAAAGCAAACTCAGAAAAGCATTGAGCTTCCACTTCATAATTAGAAAAAGGAGAAGGGCTACTCCCGAAACAATGGCCAGATAGAGTTGTAGGTTTTCCATGAAAAAGTAATGAAGCCAAGAAATTAGTCAATTACTGTAAAGTGGAAAAATGTTCGGCCAGTAAATCAACCGATTTGGTAATATTTAGGGTGGCCGATAGGCGAAAAGCACTTGAAGGGATCTCTAGCGCATCGAGCTGAGATTGTACTAATGTAGCGGGCATAAAATGACCTTTACGCATTTTTAGTCTTCTGTGAGCTTCTTCGGCAGTAATCTCTAAGTAAACCAGATGTAGTTTTAGGCGTTGGGCCAGGTACAACCTGTAACTTTCTTTAAGGGCGCTACAACCCAATACAAAACATGGCCTATGACTTTGTAATATGTGTTCTACTATGGCTGCAAGCCAAGGCCATCGGTCGTCATCGTCTAATGGCTGCCCGCTGCTCATTTTCATCACGTTTTCGCGAGGATGAAAATCGTCAGCATCTAAAAATGGCATGCCCATACGGTTGGCCAAGGCTTTTCCCACGGTGCTTTTACCTGCACCGCTTATCCCCATCACCACTATAACTTCTTTCAATGTTTTTTCCGTTTGTCACTTAAAATTCAGCAGTTCAAGTTATTTGAAAAACTCTACATCTGCCAAAGCGTTAATAGTCAGGTAATAAGGGGTTCTATGCTCAGGTGGTTTATTATATTATGGCTTTTAACGAGTACTCTATTCTCAGTAAACGCACAGACGTTTGGCGAGCCATCGGCTATTCGAAGTATTTATTTTGGAGGAGGAAGTGCCCGTGTGGACATACGCCAGGCCAATCAGCTAAAATCATTTCTGGACTCTATACCAAATATTCATGATTATTTTATCACAGTGCATAGCCATACCGACAATATAGGTGGCAAGGAGTATAATGAGCGGCTCAGTAAAATGAGGAGTCAGTCGGTAATTGATCTAATGCTAAAGCTGGAGAAGATTAAAAAGGAAATGATAGAGGTACGAGATTTTGGGCTATATAACCCGGTTTACGATAACTCAACCTGGGAAGGACGTATGAAAAACAGGCGGGTAGATGTGATTCTTTGGCTGGTTATTTAAAGAAACTGCCGAAATCAAAACCTTAAGGTTTTCTTTCGACAGCTTTTCTTTCGAGTGGTTTAGTGATGTGTCTACTACTGCCACAAGCTGTACCCACCCGGTATTTTATTACTGCTATTTCTGCCAACATCAATGGAGTTGAAACCCGGAGTCTGTTCTTTAGCTTGCCAGGTTGGTCTCTCCATTATTGTTTTTAGAAAAGCTTTTCGGGTGGTGGTGTTACCCCTTTCATTCTCAGGTATACTGTAGTTTGCCCTCTGTGGTGAGTTTGGTGTTCAAACGCTTTTTTAAGCCACTCTACCCTGGAAATATTGAAGCCAAAAGATTCAACTTTTTCTTCGCCTTTGGTCATATCCATGTTTTTTACGGCAGCAATACACCAGTCGTAAGCTTCAACAGTGATATCCTGGAGGGCTTTTTTGTTATGATATTTGCTTTCCTTTTCAAGGTTTACCGTAGCGTAAATACGCTCAGCGCCCGTAGCATTGGCTACAATACCAATATTTCCCTGAGCCATGTGTAGAAATTGTTCGGCAAAGGTGCGTACTCCTTCGGTAGGTCTAAAAGTTATTCCGTCTTCAGGCATGGCATCAATATACTCCAATGAGTAGGCCTTAGCTCGTTCCCAGTCGGCAACGAAACCTTCTTTCATCGACTCCTCCACTGCAGAGTCTCCCGTTACGATCAGATTGGCCGAAGCAAATATGATGAGCGTAAGTGCTAAAATGGTTTTTGTGAAGTTTTTCATGAGATTTGAATAAAAGTGTCTTAAAGTCTTACGGTGATATTGGCAAAATGATTTGTTACTTTGATCCCCATGAACAATAGAGTGGCCATTATAGGTGGTGGAGCGGCCGGTTTTTTTGCAGCTATTTCGTGTAAAATGCACGCCCCAAATGCCAGGGTTGTGTTGTACGAAAAATCCGTCAAACTGCTGGCTAAGGTAAAGGTTTCCGGAGGCGGTAGGTGTAATGTAACGAATGGTTGCCAGGGTATTTCTACTTTTGCAGCGCATTACCCAAGGGGTGAAAAGCATCTTAAAAAAGCCTTTTCACAATTCAATGCCTCAGATACAATCGAGTGGTTTGAAAGTAGGGGAGTACAACTAAAGGAGGAAGCCGATGGGCGCGTATTTCCTGTGACGGACGATTCTCAAACCATAGTAGATTGCCTTTTGAATGAAGCTCGAAAGCTTAGGATTGATATTCAACTCAGTGCGGCCTTACAGGCCATTCAGAAAGAAGGAAATGCCTTTAAACTCCGTTTTAAAGAAGGAACCGAACAATTCGATAGAGTGATAGTGGCAACCGGTGGCAGTCCTAAACCAGAAGGTTTTGGCTGGTTAGAATCGCTCGGTCATCAGGTAGAACCGCCAGTGCCCAGTCTTTTTACTTTTAACATGCCCGGGCAGTCCATTACTCAGCTCATGGGGGTATCGGTGCCTGCCGCAGTTGTAAAAATTCAGGGTACACGCCTAATGGAAAA
>NZ_DDDQ01000023.1:0-34462 GCF_002336325.1 Roseivirga sp. UBA1976
AGTGGCGGGGCTTATTTACCTCATTGGTATACCATCACTACTTGGCAATGGCTACTCAGACTTCTTCTCTAATTTCATTACCTACCCCGGTGCAGAAAGTGCCACTGACTTCCTGAGCTTTATTGCCAATGTGGCCAATGATTCCTTCCTTCCGCTGGGTGGCTGTTTAATTGTATTCTTTGCCGCTCATGTTTGGAAGAAGCACAGTTTGGACGAAGAACTTGCCAACGGATCTCCGAACTATAAAGGCTCATTTGTTCAGAAATACTTACACTTTGCCATTAGCTATTTAGCACCAACCATTCTGGCATTTATCTTTATAATTACGGTGTTAAAAACATACTTTGGCGTAAACCTTTTTTAAAGCTTACACGAATTTCAGATATTGAATCCTCTCCCTGAAAAGAGAGGATTTTTTTATGCTCAAACTAAAACTGACTTTACTTCTGGGGTTACTCACAGGCCTATCAGCCTATGCACAATACCCCCTCATTGAAACCCGGGCCTATATATGCAAGCAGCCCATAGACTCACTGATGATTGACGGAAAAGCTGACGAACAATCATGGAAAAATGCTCAGTGGACAGACGATTTTGTAGATATTGAAGGGCATAAAAAACCTAAGCCCCATTTGCGTACCAGGGTAAAAATGCTCTGGGACGAAAACTACTTTTACTTCTATGCTGAATTGGAAGAACCCCACATATGGGCCAAACTAAAACAGCGCGATACGGTGATTTTTTACGACAACGACTTCGAAATATTCATAGACCCTGACGGTGACACTCACCATTATTATGAATATGAAGTGAATGCCTTCAACACCATCTGGGATCTTATGCTTACAAGAGCCTATAGAGACAATGGCCAGGCCATAGATCACTGGAATATTAACGGAATTCGTTCGGCTGTTCACATTGAAGGGAGCCTCAACAACCCCTCCGACACGGATAAATACTGGTCGGTTGAAGTAGCCATGCCCTGGAATGCTTTGGAAGAAGCGGCTTTTAAAGGAAAAAAACCTAAAGCCCGAGACGTTTGGCGCGTTAACTTTTCCCGGGTTCAGTGGGATACCAAAATTGTAAATGGTGGATATGAAAAGATTGTTGACCCCAAAGCCAAACGACCGGTTGAACATAACTGGGTGTGGTCTCCTCAGCGCATTATAGCCATGCACGAACCCGAGTATTGGGGGCAGGTAGTCTTTTCGGCCAAAACGGTGGATCAACCTGACCAGTATGTATCTGATTTTGGCTCTGAAGAAGTGAGACAACTACTGGCTCATATACACCGAAACCAACAGCAGAGCAAGAAAAAAACCGGCTCATACACTGCGGCAAAAGACCAATTGCTGGAAGCCAAAACTTTTCATGTAGGCAAACCTATTGTATGGCAGTTACAGGCCGATAAATACCGCTACCATGCCATTATGCAACACCCATTCAATGCTGGCATCGTGTGGCATATAGACGAAACAGGAAGACTATGGAAAGAATTTAAGTAATGGATAAAAGACAGTTTATTAAACAACTAGGCCTTGGAACAGCGGCCATAGTGGGAAGCCCCCTGCTATTTCATTCATGCCAACCTAAAGACACCATCAGCGACTTTAAACTCTGGATTTGGACAGGTGGAGGCAATAAAACAGAAGCCGATTGGGATAAAGAGCTGGAAGGTCTTAAGAACCTGGGTTTCTATGGTGTTTTAGTAGGCGGTGGAAAACCCGTACTGGAAAAAGCTATTCCTGCCGCAAAAAAACACGGACTGCAAATACATGCCTGGCTATGGACCATGAACAGGCCGGGCGACCCAACCGCCCAGCAACACCCCGAATGGTATGCAGTAAGCCGAGAAGGCAACTCCAGCTTTGATGTACGGCCTTATGTAGACTATTACCAGTGGCTTTGCCCTACCAAACCTGAGGTTCAGGAGTTTGTCTTTAATGGCATGATGGAGGTGTGTGAAATAGAAGGATTAGATGGTATTCAGCTCGACTATGTGCGGTACTGCGATGTAATTCTTCCCCGAGGACTATGGGAAAAGTATGATCTTGTGCAAGACCATGAAATGCCCGAGTTCGACTTTTGTTATTGCGAAGATTGCCGAAACAAGTTCAAAGCTGAACAAGGATACGATCCGCTTGACCTGGATGACCCAAGCACTGACAGCCAATGGAGACAATTCAGATATGATTCCATCACTCATTTGGTAAATAAAATTGCCGAAGGTGTTCATCAAAGAAAAAAGCAAATATCAGCCTCCGTATTTGCCACCCCATCGCTCGCCCGTAAGATGGTAAGACAAGACTGGGACAAATGGAACCTCGACTTTGTGTTCCCCATGGTCTACTATAAGTTTTATGCCGAAGATATAGGCTTTATGAAAAGAGCAACCGAAGAAGGTCTGAACGATTTAAATGGAAGCAAACCGTTGTACACAGCCTTCTACCTGGCCGACAAGAATGATAAGGAAGTGGCAGAAGCCGTAAAGCTTGTGAAAGACACCAAAGCCAATGGTATGGCCTTCTATGATTACGGACTACTTAACGAATCCTTCCAAAAGACCATTACAGAAGCCTTGAAACAATAAGTGCTTCTCCAAAAGAAAAAGAGGCGGTCTCAAAAGCTGAATGTCATTCCCAATAAAGTTGAGCATGACCATTATAGTTGACTTTTGAGATCGCCTTCTTATTATAATCAACCTGCTACCCGAAAAGTAGAACCGGACTTTGCATCTTTCAAAAGCTCATTGACTCTTTCGGCCCACCTTTTGGCCATTAGTGGTTCTCCATTTGGTAGGGCTGTTGACTCCGAATCGAAAAGAATTATCCTCTCTTGTGCCTTACCGGATTCTGGATGAAAAATCAGTGAAACCTTATCCATGTAGGCTTCTTTTCCTACTTGCCTTTTTTGGATTGCTACCGTACAATTCTTCACCGCAACCAAGTCTATGACCTTATTCGTAAAGCCGATCTTTTGATCTCTTGTATAAAAGAGGTATCGGTTTGTTTCATCGATACCCAACCCGAAATCAAGTCCCAACTCATGTGCCTCAACTTGGGCAGCCTGTCCTGTGGCAAGCACCTGTAACTGATTGATTAGTATTTTCTCTTTGTTCTTTCTACTTCTTTTTAAAAGCACAAATATGTATATGCATAGGGCTAAAATTGCCAGCCCAAATAGTGTTGTTCTAAACTCCATTTGATTAATAATTAATTGATAACAGAAATGACTTCTGTCTTAAACTGTTTGGAACGATACGAAGGGAATACCTTCAAAATAGACTAGCCATTAAACCGTACCGCAGGGCCGTCTCAGGTGGTGTTTTCACAGCATCTGAAACACTCCTTTCCCAAGACACCAATGGAGACAAACCACAGAAGTCTGATGTTAACGGCTTAAGTAAGCCACCCTGTAAAAAGAGGGCTATAAAAAGAAATGCTTTGGATAGAGCCTGGCTACGAGTTTTTCTAAAATAAGAGCCTCGTAGAAAACCCGTTTCTCCGTAAAAAATGCCAGCCTATGAGCTGCATCAAGAGCCTTCATAGCTTTGGCATTCTCTTTCTGCAGGTCGGAAGACGTTGGATCACCGGAGTACTGAGTAAAACCGGTTGCTACAGACTTTACTAAGGATCCGGGGATAAAAAGAGGAGAATGAATCGATTGAATGGTCTCACCTTGTCCGTCAGTAACCAAGCCATGCAGATGAGCCGTTTTAGAGGCAAACAAACCCTGCCCAACCGTAAGCCCTACGGCCAGAAAGAGACTTACAAGAATAACTGACTTACGATACAATCTCAACAAAATGATATAAATACACGAAGTTAGGCGAAGTTAGTATCTCTTAGGAAGAAAAGGTACTAAATAGTTTTTAGGTGTAAAGAAGGATGCCTCAAAAACCACAAAACCCGTTCTTCTACTCCCAAGCCTCAGGGTCAGAATCCTTAGTACTGAAATTAAATTCCTAAAGCTCCTGAAACAAGACCGGCTGTAGACAGCGACAGGTTCTCGATGACGCTAGACTGAATTTTCAGACAGTCTCTAAGGTTAGTTACTGGTTTCTACCGGCACTGCCTTGGCCCACACTTTGGGTAAGTCTGGATTCTCTTTTTTATGCCACCAAACGGCATAATCGGCACCAGACTTACTGTAATACTTTTCGATGTATACATAATACTTCTTCTCCTTGGCATCGTAGTGCAAACCGGCATCTTTGAATTTCTTCTTCATTTGCTCCAATACTTGCTCATTGGCCGCTTTATCGGCCGAATTGGCAACCACGATAAGGTAGTTTTTTTTGTCATCTACTTTGTCTTGTGCCATAACCTGGCCTGCAAAAAAGCTCAACAAAAAAACCGTAAACAGAGAGGCGAATATTCTTTTCATTGTATAGGGTTTTTAATTATTCAGTGAAAATACTAAGATTATCCGTTTTGACCTAACCATAAAAAGCCACCCGTACGGTGGCTTTTTATTTTGGCTATTAACCTCAACCTTCAATAGCCCATCAACTTATTTTTTAATGATTTCCATTTCTACCCTTCTGTTAAGGGCCCGGCCTTCTGCAGTATTGTTATCAGCCCTTGGATTGGCTATGCCATAGCCTTCGGCCTCTAACCTGTCGGACTCAATTCCCTTGCTCATCAGGTAGGCCTTAACTGCCTCTGCCCTGCGTTTGGACAGTTCCAGATTAGACTGGGCATTACCGCTATTGTCTGTATAGCCCGATAGCTTGAGTCTCAACTCTGGGTTGGCAGTCATTAACTCGGCCACCTGATTGAGCGCATCGTGCGACTCTTCTTTCAGGTTGGCGCTACCGGAATTAAAGGCAACTGATTCTGTAGCCAGGCTCAGGGCTCTTTTTATTTCTTGCTCCCTTTCTAATGCCAGTCTCTCCAACTCTTTCATTCTTGCCAGTTCTATAGCCTCAATACGCTTTCTCTCTCTTTCAGCTTCTGCATTCTTGATAGAGTCTTGTCTTGCTTTTTCAGCTCTTAGGGCTTCTAGTCGTGCGGCTTCTGCCTTGGCCAGCTCTTCTTGCTCTATCTTCTCAAACAGTGCTTTGTAGGCTTCTTCGGCTCTTTGGTTCTTCTCTTTCTTTTTGCCTTCTTCCAGGCTCTTCAAGTAGCACAGGGCCTTTTCCTTGTCTTCCGGATTCACCAGGTTCTCATCGAAAATGCGCTGGTCTATGATTCTGTTCACTACGGCAAGCCCTTCTTCTTCACAGACATTGGCCTTTTCTTCCGGGGTATTGAGTTGATAGTGAACACCAAATTCATTGAAGCCATCGGCCAAGAACGGGGCGTCTTTCTGCCCAAAATCATAGTTGTAGTTAAACAACAGCTTGGGCAACACCTGGGCACCAAAGCCTATGGATGGGCCATAGTTATCACGATAGCCTAATGAGGCACTGAATTTTTCCTTGAAATTGGCCTGAGCCATCAGGTCTAGTTCGGCACCTATGGTTTCTCTCATCCTCATGCCCAAATAGGGTGTCAGGCTCAGATCCGGATTAATGGTAAAGCTGTAACGCACGCCTCCTATAAAGTCAGGCACGTTGTCATCGTTAATGCGGATATAGGCATCGTCTGAAAGGCTTTGGTTGATTACAGTTGGAACGGCCACATCTACGCTTAATCTGCCACGTCTGTAGCTGGCCGATAAGTCTACACTCAAGGAGCTTCCGTTGTTGCCCAGTAGGTCTACCAGCACATTGTCCGATGGGTTTTCCGGGTTCACTCTTTCTTCGTTCAGGCTGAAGAAAGAAAGACCAACCTGGCTACCTATGCTCAGTCCATCTTTTCCTTCGCCAAACAGCTTATAACCTACTCCTCCTGAAAGTTTTACCTGGCTGGTGAAGCCTATATCGGCTGTGGTCAGGTTACCGGTAAAGGCCAGTTTATTTCTAAAGGTGGAGTTATAGGCCAGGGCGAAGTTTTTTGGAGCACCGACCAGCCCCCCAAACTGGTCGCGGTACACTAAACTTATGTAACGGTGCTCCTGAAAGACTGCCCCGGAAGGATAAGCCAAGGTTGCGGCATTGTAATACTGGTTGTACAAAGTTACTTGCTGTGCCTTGGCTCCTACTGCAATCAAAGCCATAGTGAAGGCAAGGATGAATTTGTTTCTGATGTTTTTCATTTGCTTATGCATGACTTTGATGTTTATCTGTTTCTAATGATGGTTAAGAAGCCTTTAATGGTTCTGGCCGGGCTTGTGGACTGCTCATTTTCAAAGATGAGTATCTCGTAATAGTAGGTACCATCCGGTACCGGATTGTCTTTGAATGTTCCGGCCCAATCGTTGGTGTAATTCACTTTACTGTAGATGAGTTTTCCTCCTTGTGCAAAGATTTTTACTTGGTTGAACGGGTTGTCCAGCAGGTCTTCAATCACCCAGGTTTCGTTGATTCCATCACCATTTGGCGAGAACACGTTCTTTACATCGGCACCTGGTTGGTTCTGGGTGTATTCCCTCACCGGCTCGGCCACCACATCTTCAATGGTTATGCTGAAGGTTTGCTCGAAAGTAAGCCCTCCGGCATCGGCTACCTGCACACGGATGCTTCTGCTTGCTCCGTCTTCAAAATCGATGGCTCCGGCTGTGCTCAAAGTGTTTCCACTAATGGCAAACTGCGCATTGTCGGCATCGCCATCACCGGCCACCAGGCTATAGGTGAAGCTGTCTCCATTGTCCGGATCGAGCGACATAAGCTGACCTACTTCCTGGGCTTCATCGGCTTCTTCAATGGTGGCATTGGTAAGGCTCAGCGTAAATGGTGCTTCGTTTACATTGGTCACCGTAATTTCAAAGGCCTTGGCAAAGGTTCCGCCTTCTCCATCGTTGGTTTCAATACGAACAGAGTAGCTGGCTTTATCCTCAAAGTTGAACGAAATATTGTTCGTTTTTAAGGTTGAACCGTCAACCGTGAAGCTGGCATTGTCGGTATCTCCTGCCCCACTTACTAATGCATAAGTGTGGGTGTTACCGGCATCGGCATCGGTGGTAGTCAGTGTTCCAATAGCTGCATCCAACGCATTGTTTTCAGCTATTGAAGTAGCACTTAGCGTAATATCGGTCGGGAAGTTATTGAAGTCATCGTTAACGATGGTTACCGTGGCTCCATCACTGATATCAACTCCCAAGGCAGTGCTTAGCTTGCTCATTGAAACAGTCAGTGTTTCATTCGCCTCAATAATCAAATCGTTGGTTGGAGTTACGGTAAAGGTTTGTGTTTCTCCGGCTGTTCCGGCAAAGGTCAACGTTTTACCCGCAACGGCTGTGTAGTCGCTATCGGTTAGTGTTGCTGTTCCATCTGCCGTATTTATTTCTACCGTGAACCCGCCCTGAACGGCATTGTCCAGGGTAGCGGTAACTGTAATGGCTCCGTCTCCTTCATTTCCGCTGGCATCGGCAAGGGTTACTGCCGCAGCATCGTCATTCTTGATTGTCAATACGGCCTGATCTGTGATTACTACATTGGCTGTGGTTCCGGCCAGGTTGCTCAAGGAAACAGTAAAGGTCTCATCGGCTTCGAGTTTACTATCAACGCCCGGTGCAATATCGAGTTGTTGAATTTCGCCATCGGTTCCGCTAAATGTTAATGTAGCTCCACTTACAGCAGTGTAGTCTCCATCGGCCACTGTAGCCGTGCCATCGGCAGTCGATAAATCAACCGTAAATCCGCCTTCTATAGTCCCTTCAAGTGTAGCTGTGATTAGGAAAGACTCTCCATCTTCAAACTGGCTCACATCTTCAATGGTTACCTGTGCATCATTGTTCACAATGGTATAAGTGAACACCGTATTGGTACCCAAGCTGGCACCAGAGGCATTGGATAGGGTTATCACTACGGTCTCATTTTCCTCAATAAGCGCATCGTCAACAATTGTCAGGTCTATCGTTTTACTTAACTCTCCTGCTGCAAAACTGAGTGTACCATTAACAAGGGTGTAATCAACTCCTCCTCCTGTGGCTGTACCCGATACGGTATAGTCAACAGTGGCGGCAGAAAGACCAGCCTGATCCAGGTTCACCACAATGCTACTGCTGGTCACTGATTCTGTACTGCTCTGAGCCGTTGTATTGAATGAAACTACTGGCACATCATCGTTTAGGATGGTTATTGTCGCCTCATCCGTAATGGTTACTGTGTTCGCAGCATCTGTCACCAAGTTGCTCATGCTTACCGTCAGTGTCTCATCGCTCTCTACACTCGAATCGGCCGTTGGGGTGATAGTAAAGCTTTGGGTCTCTCCTACTGTTCCGGCAAAAGTGATGGTTTTGGCAGTCACAGCGGTGTAATCGGTACCTGCTTCGGCAGTTCCATTGCTTGTACTTACATCTACCGTGAAGCCATCGACTACAAAGGCATCGGAAGTTAGGGTCACCGTAATAGCACCATCATCTTCATTGGCCGATACATCGGCAATGGTCACCGTGGCTGAACAAGCCTGCGAATCGTTCTCTATTGTCCAGTTGAAGTTGTCAATCAAGGATTGTCTGGCGGCTGTGCCTGCGCAGTATTGAAGGCCTTCAACTCCAAAATTGACATCACTTTGTAATTGTTGAGCGGCCCAACTAATAAGGGTAGCATCGTAGTTAGCCACCGACATACCTGAATGGCTAAAAATACTGTTTAGGCTTCGAACTCCTGAAATGTCCCAGGTGCTGAGGTCCTGATCGAATGCTGTCGCATTTTCAAACAGGTTGTTCATGCTGGTAATGCCATTATCGCCAGTAGTCAAATTCCAACCGCTAATGTTTTGGTTGAAGGCCGAGGCATTTTTAAACATGCTGTTCATGCTTGTGGCGGCACTCATATCCCACTCACTGATGTCCTGATTGAACACCGAGGCTCCTCTGAACATGCTGCCAAAATTGGTTACTGAGCTTACATCCCAGCTTCCAATATTCTGATTAAAGGACTCGGCATTTTCGAACATGGAACTCATGTCTACAATATTGCCAGTCTCCCACGATGAAATGTCCTGATTGAAGGCCGCTGCCTCATAGAACATTTGGTTTAGCCTGTCGGCATTAGGGAACCTCCATGAGCTAATGTCCTGGTTAAATGACCTGGCATCTCTGAACATGGCCGTAAGGTTTTCGGCATTGGTCGGCTGCCAGTTGCCTATGTCTTGGTTAAAGGCATGGGCATCTTCGAACATACGCTCCAATTTAGTGGCATTGGAAATATCCCAGTTGCTGATGTTGCCATTGAACGCATCGTTATTCTGGAACATGGCCTGGAAGGTTTCCACCTTGCTCACATCCCAGGAGTTAAGGTCTTGGTTAAAGGCATCGGCATCATTGAACATTGCATTCATTCTGGTGACGTTGCTTACATTCCAGCCATTGATGTCCTGATTGAATGCTTTGGCATCGTCAAACATGTTCGACATATCCGTTACACTACTCACATTCCAGCCTGTGATGTCACCATTGAATAGCAATGCATTATCGAACATCTTATCCATTTTAGTCACACTGCTCACATCCCATGAATTGAGATCTTGATTGAACACCGCTGCATCAGCAAACATGGACGACATTGATGTTACCGAGCTTACATCCCAAGCACCAATTGGTTGATCAAAACTCTGAGCATAGCTGAACATGTAAGACATATCTTGAACAGCGGATGTATTCCAGTTGGAGATGGATGAATTGAAGTTTTCAGCCTGAGCAAACATGTAGGACATATCGGTTACTGCACTGACATTCCAGCCACTTATGTCTCCATTAAAATCGCTCTCTTTGAACATCTCAGACATATCGGTGATGTTAGAAACGTCCCAAGATGTTAGGTCTGGGTTACCAATGAAGGTTCTCTCGAACATACGTTTCATTGAGGTTACCTGGGTAAGGTTTGGAGCATCAGTAGCATTGATATCGAAATCAGCAGCGATAAATGCACCTTCCATACTCTTCCACTCAATATCGCCCCACTGCTCAACAGATCGAAGTCTGGAGAAAGACAATTCAAACTGTGGAAACTGCCCACTTACCTTAACAGTATAAGTGCCCTCAGCCGCATAAGTATGTGAGGCTGCGCCCGTTTGGTTTGTTTCAACGGTGCCATCTCCCCAATCAATGTCGTAGAGATAGGTGTGACTCCCCAAAGTGTTGAAGAATGTTCTGGAACGATTCACATCTCTGCTGGTTATCTCCCAGGTGGTAATGAATGGTCTCTGCTCTACAGTCAGTTGACCATTAACTAAGTTGAGGTTATAGTTAGTTGCAGCACCACCAGTAAGGGTGATATCATACGTTCCAACTGGGCTCGACTCGGTTGCCGTGGTGGCTATGGTCGGTTCTGTAATATTGGCTTTAGAGTCTCCATTTACAAAACCTGAATAGCTTATGGTAAGCTCAGGGTTGGCCTCTCCCAAGTATTTGGTCTGATCGTCTGCCGTGGCAGTCAAATCGGCCTTTTCAATGGTCAGGTCAGCACTCACGAAACTTATGTCGTAGTTAGGGTTGAACAGGCTACTCTGCAAGGCATAAGTACCAACATCTTCGCCTGCAACCCTGGTAATTGCACCGCTCAGTTCGTCACCGGTATTCAATGAACCACTGGTGATTGAATAAGCAAAGTCAGGGTCATTGTCGCCATAGGTTTTGGTTGCGGCCTGGGCTGTTATGGTCAGACTTCTTTGTGAAATAGTGAATACTCCCGGAACAGCCGTTATTTCATAGTTAGCGGCATCGGTACCGTCAGTCAGGTTAATGGCATAAGTACCCGGTGCTTCACCAGCATCTCTGCTTACGGTCACCACTTCATCGTCACCAACTATGGAACCGCTTGTTACGGTAAATTCTAAGGTCGGATCGGTATCGTCAACTACCTTACCGGCATCGGTTGCTTTCAATGCTATGGCCTTTTTAGCCACTGTTATGGTGCCTTGTACCTGACGAGCTGTATATTCAGCATCTTCAGCAAGGCTTACATTAACAGTAATCTCACCCGCATTACCCAAAGTCACAGTAGAACCATTGATAGCTGCTCCGGTTTGGTCATTATCGAAGGTGTAAGTAATTGCCCCCGATGAATTGGTCGAAGCACTTAAGTCAAAGTCGGCATCGCCATAAGTTTTGGCTATATCACTTAGTGAAAGGCTTGGTGTTTTCTTGGCAATAGGACCTACCGCTACGCTTTCAACATCGGTACCACTAACCTTACCATCGTTCGGTGTTACCTCAAAGCTGATGTATTTACCGGCATCGGCAGCCGTTAATACATAAGTAGTGGTGGTGGCTCCTGCTATTTCTGTTTTGCCGGTTCCTGAGTTGTCGTCAGAACGGTACCATTTAAATGTGGAATTATCGGCATCCAATTCGGCATCTATAAAGTTATAAACACCGCGCAATGGGGCATCTACTTGCAGACTGAACACTACATCGGTACTTACTGCATTTACTGACGGTGCTGTGTTGCTTGCTTCTACGGTAATGGTAAACTCCTGATAGGCCTTATCATCGAACTGATCTGCCAGCTCGAGTTGTACTAAATGTTCTCCCACATCTGACGAAGAAGGATTGCCACTCAGTACAAATCCGTTTACTGAAAGCCATGTAGGGCCCACCAGTTTTACCAGTGTAGGCACATCGTTGTTTAGGTCTTCATAGGTGACTGTGTAGGTGTATGTCTCGTTGTCCATCACAGTGGTGACGGCATCGGAGGTAAAGGCTGGAGCAATATTGGTAAAGCCATCGTTAACCACTATTGACCCAAAAAATGTGCTTTGCTCTGCTGTTCCGGTCAATACACCATCGCCAGGCGTTACTTCAAAGCTCAAATACTTACCATTGTCATCATTCACAACGGTGTAGCTTTTGGTGGTTGCTCCGGCAATAGCCACTCTATTAGCACCTGCAGAATTATCGGCTCGGTACCATTGGAAGGTCGTACCCGATTCAGGGTCGTCATTCGCATCTGAATATGCGTACGAACCTTCCAGTACCCCATCAACAACCAAAGATTTTTTAATGGTTACCGCCTGCGCCACTGGAGCCACATTGGCTTCTTTTACTGTAAAATTCCAGGTGGTTTGGCTGGTCAGTCCTGCTGAATTATTGCCATCGGCATCAACAAAGGCTGAGGCATCGAAAGTAACCGTGTAGAATTGACCTTCCAGTAAATCACTGTCTGGGTTAATAGTTACGTCTGCTCCTGAAATAGCCACCTCATTAGAAGTTACATCAATTACAGTTGCAGTTCCTGTTGCAGGAGTTAGGGTGATATTACCTGTTCCTTTGGTCACCGTTTCGCTCATGGTGAAACTCAGGTTGGCATCTTTGGCCACATCTACCGAACCATCGGTTGGTATAGTGCTAATTACCGTAGGTACCACAGCAGCCACTACTGGCCCTGCATAGGTGGCGAATGCTTGTGTTCCTGCATCTGTTCCATCGTTTGGTGTTACCGCATAGCTAATGAACTTACCTACCTCAGAAGAGGTCAATGTGAATGTGCTTGAAGTTGCTCCACTTATTGCAGTTCTATTGGCCCCGCTCGCATCATCGGCTACATACCATTGAAGAGTTGAACCCGATTCTGCATCGCTATCTGCATCGCTATAGTTATAAGAACCTGTAAGCTCCAGATTGGCTTCTAAGCTACCAGCAATGCTTACACTACTAGCTACCGGTGCCGTGTTAGGCTGGCTTGTCGTGGTAAAGCTAATCACCGTTGGATCGGTAATGGCTGAAGTTTTCACTTCATTATTGCTAATGAAGGCTTCGTTCTCTATCAGAAGGTAGTAAGCCGTATTGTACGCTAAATCGCTAGACGGATTGATGGTTACTTTAGAACCACTGTAGGTCAAGGTGTTGGCAGGGAAAGTTTCAACCACATTATCATTGGCATCATATAGCACCACATTGTTGGCTGTGGTTCCTCCTTCTCCGTATACATAAGCCTGAATGTTTTCGCTATAGGTCAGTGTTATGTTGGCCGAAATGGCCACATCTGTGGCATCGTCTGCCGGACTTGTGGCAGTGAGCATTGGGGTGCTTGGCAAGGCCAAGGTGGTGAATCGCCAAACGGTTGGATCAGAAATACCCACGTGATATCTGGCTTCTTCATAGGAAACAATAAAGCCATCATCTATCAATACATAGTATTCGGTTCCCGGCTCCAGTTCATCATCATCGAATTCGAAGCGGATAATAGGTTCATCACTTCCATACGAAAGGTCTCTGCTATTTTCTCCATCGTATGCAATGGTCTTCACCAATTCATTGGTAGAGGCTTTGTATATCTTAAAAGCTCCTAGCGGGTCTCTTTCCAGGCCTACGTTTTGGCTGGTAAAGAGCTTAAAGTCATCTTCCGAATCGGCTTCATAGGAAGAGCTTCCTGTGGCCGGGAAGAAGCGGGTAATAATACTCTCTTCAAAATCTTCGGTAGTAAAGGTAAAGGTTGTCTTATCGTTTACTTCCGCAAGCTCTTTAGTTCCGTCAAGGTTTAGTATAAAGCCCTAGTCGTACTGCACATAGTAAGACACTCCTCTTTCCCAGGTTTGTGAGAACCTGATGGTGGCATAGGCTCGCGAAAACTGCGGCTGATTAGTTATGGTTACAGCAGAAGCATCGATGGTTTCTAACACGCTATCATCGCTGGTTCTGTAAACTGTTAGTGTTCCCGAACCTTTTTGGATAGACTCACCAAAGGTGAAAGACAACTTATCACTGTCCATAAGTGCATTTTTAGTTGCACTGGGGTTGGTAGAAGTAATTGGCAGTGCCTCCACAGCTTCTTCGGTGGTAAAACTCCAGGAGGCTTTATTGACAATTCCTGAAAAGAACACCTCTGTATTGGCTACGGAAAACGCGGTCTCGGGAATTAAGATGTAATACTCTGTTCCATTGTCGAGTGTGACATCTCCCAACGAAAGCTGTACAGTGGTGCCATTGACTGTTACCTGGTCTGAATTTACTGCAATGGTAGCTACAGTAGCATCGTCTAAAGTGCGCTTAATGAGTATGTCTCCCGAGCGAGCAGCAACGGCCTGATCGAAGACAAACTCGAAGTCTGTGTTGGTAGCTACATCCACGGCATCATCTGCCGGGGTAAGGTCATTCAATACAGGAGAATCCACCGAAGCTGAAACAGTCAGCACGGCTGTATTTGAGATCTCTGAACGGCCTTCTTTTGTAACTAAAACAAAGTACTCACTCTGGTTGACACTTTGAGTGAGGTTGTTTATGGTAAGCTCATGAGTATCTGCACCTGTAATTTGGTTATCAGCACCGGAGTCGGCTTCATTGTTGAGTTGCTCTTGCTCACTGTAGATATATAAGCCATACTGGAAAGTGCCCAAATATAACTCCTTACCTGAGCCTGAAATTTCTGTAATTTGTCGAGTAATGCCTTCGATGGGATCCAATGTCCATGTTGTCCCTCCATCGGAGGAGTAGGTCAAACTAAGCCCTCCATTGGTCAAAGCATAAATTTGACCATCGCTTGCATAGATAGACCTCACATTATCTGAAGGTCCAAATCCACTTGTTGCAGAGGTTATGGTATTCCAGTTTCCTGCCACATTTGAAGTTATGGAGAGCCCGGCATCGGTACCTACATAAATTTTACCTTGATCGTAAAAAACTGTATTGACCATAGAAGAACTTGAATACCCATTTTCACCAGCTTCTACTTTAATCCAATTGCTTTCACCCAAGGTAGCATAGAATAGTCCTGAGGACGTTCCGAGATAGAGTTTACTTCCATCACTGGTTATGGAATTCACTGCTCCAATAGTAGGAAAACCATTTTGTCCAGCCACCTGCTTTGTCCAGCTGACTCCTTGATCTTCCGAAATAAAGAAGCTCGCCCCATTAGCAGTATACATATAATCTCCTATGCCAAAAACAGCATCGAAAGTGGAGCCAAACGACCCTGTGAGTCCATTCTGACCAACTTCCGTAAACGTCCAACTGACACCATTATCTCTGGAAACAGCTACTCCATCGGTAAGGGCCAGATAAATATTATTGCCCTTTGAGTAGATTACGTGTACTTCTCTTTGAGAAAAGATATTATTCCAAGTAGCCCCGCCATCTTCTGACATAAAAAGACCTCCGCGACCTCCACCATAAATCTTAGTTCCGTAGGCAGAAACAGCCCAAATAAAACTATCACTGGTAGATATATCTTCATTGGCTTTAAGAACAGTGCCACCTTCTTTTTTGGCTAACCACTTGTAGGTGGCTCCTCCAACTTCGTTTACTGAGAAAGTAACGCTCTCCCCTATCCCGGCCGACTGATCCGTAGGTTGAGTTAAAATTAGTGGAGACAACTCTGTGGTGAATGACCAAACATCCTTAGAGTTTATAGCCAGGTTTCCGACATCGCTTTCATCCTTTACCAAATTGGCACTCAAAGTAACGTAGTATTGGGTGGCATAATCCAGCGAAACACCGGAAGTAATAGAAACCGTTGTTCCATCAATAGTCAGATCATCTGCCGTAAGTGTTTGCACTAGGGCATCGGTAGCATAATTGTAAATCTTTAATTCGCCTGTTTGTATGTCGATTGATCGATTAAACCCAACAATGAGTTCAGTATCGATAGCAACGCCTGTGTTACCATTTTCTGGACTAAAACTACTTACTGCAGGTACGTCCAGAACATTCAATAACAAATCATCTGACTGTTGTGTACAACCATCCTTAGTAACTTCAACGAAAAAGACCGCTCCATTGAGTTCAAGAGAAGTTTTGCTTATTGTTAGTTGGTGGGTGGTTGCTCCTTCAATTAGATCGGTAGCGCTACTGGTCCGGTCTTCAAGTCTGAGGTTATTTCTATAAACAGACAATCCATTACTTGTACCTATTTCAACTCTATCATTGTACACATAAAGTGAATTAACACTTTCAGAAGACATGCCATCACCCTCATCAAAATTTGTGAAAGTTGCCCCTTGATCCGTAGATATAGATAAACCATCGGTGGTACCAACATATAAGGTGTTATCGTGGACTTGTATTGCTCTTATAAAATTGCCTACTAATCCATCATCCTTTGTTTTACTTACCTCAAAAGACTCACCTCCATTTGTGGAAATGGAAAGACCAGCAGTTATACCTGTTTGTGTAGCTACGTAGAGAACCCCATCAGATTCATGTATAGCTCTCACGTGGTTATCTATTAATCCATCGGCCGTGGTTTTCTGTGTAAAAGTCAAGCCTCCATCTCTGGAAATAAAGAGACCATTGGACGCACCAAAATAAAATACACCGTCTGACTCATGAATCACTTCAAACTTACCTCCAGCACCGGCACTAGCATTCGTAATTACATCAAAGCTCTGACCACCGTCATCTGAAACTCTTAAAGTGTTTGTTGCCAGAAAAATGACCGTATCATTAACATATACATCATTCACGCCAGGTTGCGATGCAGTTTGTTCATATAAAACTGTGAATGAGCTCCCTCCATCCTCTGAAACAGATAAATCGTTATTTAGCTGAACCACATAAATCTTTCCATCATGCTCAACTACTTTCTTAACATCGTTTAAAGAAAGTCCTTCCGTAGTTGTACGATTTGCGAAACTTTCACCATCATTTGGTGATATATATAATCCATCGTCTCTGGAACCAAAGTAGAGCGTTCCGTCACTTGATCGATAAGCATAAGCAACTCTTGGATCACCAGGTATATCTACGTTATCAAATCCTTCTTCTTTCTTATACCACTGATAAGATGCTCCGGGAATATCTTCTACCTCAAAAGTTACGGTAGTAGTAGCTGCTATTGTTTGACCGGTTGGCTGTGTTGGTAATAGGTTGGTATAACTAAGGCTAAACTCTTCGGTTTTTTGGAATAGCGGTGTACCATAGGTTACGGAATATTGTGAGGTACCTTCTTCTACCGTTATGTTGCCGGTGGCATCGGTATCAAATTCAGCACCATCCTTTTTCCAAGAGAATGAATAATTAGCAGAGGCATCATAATTAGTGATTTCAGCTTCCTGGTTTGTTACAAATATGGTGCTGTGAGAGGCCAGGCCATTGTTGCCGTTGTCGGTAAGGTCGCGCATTTGGTTGTCTGCAATATTCTTATGTGTACCATAAGCTGCTACCAAATTAGTGGCATCATGGGCCGGGGCAGCAGTCATAATTGCAGAAACTTCTTCGTTGCTCAGCACTTTGTCCCAAATGGTAATTTCCGCAAGCTTGCCGTCTAAGAACCCTTCCGGTTTGTTATCGTTATGGCGTGCACCCAGTAGGGCAAGCCAACCGTCTGAAACGGGCATATTGAGCGTACCACTGTCTTCTTCTGTACCATTTACATAAATCTTGGTTTCACCGGTGCTATGATCGTAAGTATAGCCTACATGGTACCAGGTGCCGTTGCTAAGCGCGGTAGAGGAGTTAATTCGGCTGGAACCATCAAACACAGCCAGCTTTTCGGTTTCTCTTAAGTAAAAGCGGCTCTCCTGGTCTATGTCAGTGTTCTGAAGCACAAATACATTGTTGAAATCACCGCTGCCTATATTACTTTCTTTGTTAATCCACATAAAGACGGAACGGTTTTTTCCAACCAAAGCATTGGCCACAGTGTTCACTTCAATGTAATTGCTCTCGGTTTCTTCAAAGTCCAGATAATTCACCTGACTGGTTGTTACCGTCCGGGTTACGGGATCGTTTGAGCACAGGGTTTCGTCAGTAATTTGGTCTACTGTAGTGGCATTGTCATTTACCGTTATAGACCATGAGTCGGTGCTTTGAATAAAGCTGCGAGCCGCAGTAAACGTATAGTTACCTGCTTCCACGTTGGTGGTAAAGGTATTAGCTGTAGAAACTTCTGTTCCGTCTTTTTTCCATGAAATATTCTCATACCAGTCTACGGCATTGAAACCAGCAACCGACTGAACATTTCTGAAGTCAATGACAAAATTGTTTTTCATTACTCCATCATTCCCTTTGCCTGAATGGTCTTTGAGTATGGCAGTATCGTCATTGCAATCTCCAAATACGGAGTAATAGCCCACCAGATTGGCATACTTAGGATGGCCATTATTGATTTTGGCCTTCATGGCCTCTCTAATATCGGCCCCGGTAAGCACTTCGTCCCATACAGAGATTTCTGCCATGTCTCCATTATAAAAATCACTGGTACTTCCGCCATCAAACTCCTGACCCAGTGAATATTGTGCAGATGCATTTGGAACGGAGGTTCCGGTAGTAAATCGGTCATTTTCTATACCATCAACATAAGTTACCGTTTCACCTGTGGTATGATCGTAGGTCCAGCCTACATAGTGCCAGATGTTACCGCCCATGTTGTACGATGAAGACTCATTGGTGGAGCCCCCTCTGTTTACTTCCAGATTATTGCCATCATCATCTACCCAAAGGAAGGACAGGTTATCTCCGTTAGCTGCATTCACTGCAAATAGCGCTTGGTTGCTACTCACACTGTTTTCTGTCTTTACCCACATAAAGACAGAGCGGCTTTTTCCATCTAAATCATCTTGCAATGCATTTAGGTCTACCCAGAATTGCTGTGATTTATCGAAGGAAAGTACACCTGTAGCGTTGGTGTTGGCCTGATAGGTTACGTTACCTGATTCGGCAATGATGGCATCTACAAAAACATCTGAATCAACTTCTGCCCTATCGAAAGTGACGTTATATACTGTTCTGGTTTGGGCGTTGGTGTCTTCGTCCAGAACCGAGCCTGTTTCTGTAATTACATTACCGAGTGGGGTGGTATAGGAAAGATTCGCACACTCTGTTACATTCACCTCGTTACAGGTAAATCCATCAGGGCAACAGGTAATGGATTCATCGACTGTGATATTATAAGTAGTAATGGTGGTTCCGATGGTTTCTTCAACTGTGGAGGTTTCTGTAATCACCTGCCCTCCGGTTGTAGTGAAACTCTCGGAGCTACATATGGTCTCGCTCACACTATTACAAGTAAAACCATCGGGGCAAAATGGTATGAAATCGATTACTAGATCACTTGTAAGTTCTCCCGTATATCCTTTGTTTTCACTTGAAGCACCACCATCAGCAGTACCTATTTTCACCTGTTGATTGTAATTCCAAAATGCCAACCAGTAGGTACCAGACTCTATGTAAGGTTGAACATTGTAAGGGTGATCCTCCTTACCTTCAGCTTGCTT
The DNA here is from genome assembly GCF_002336325.1 of Roseivirga sp. UBA1976. Taxonomy (NCBI): domain Bacteria; kingdom Pseudomonadati; phylum Bacteroidota; class Cytophagia; order Cytophagales; family Roseivirgaceae; genus Roseivirga; species Roseivirga sp. UBA1976. Next base: position 19,140 of record NZ_DDDQ01000023.1, read on the forward strand.
AGCATAATACCCTTCAGACCAATTGGTAAAATCATACGGCTCGTTTCTTGCAGCTTCATCAAGAATAAATCTCTTACTCCAATCATACCAACCCAATTGCAGAGAATCCCTATATCCACAGAAATTGCCTGATTGTACCGCTCCAGCTTCCTCGGCCGTACTGAAAGTTGATAAATCCGATGTTTGTGTTGGGTTTTCATTAATCTGCTTATAAGCAATAATACTTCCTGCCAAAGCTGTATAATTAGACATCTGGGCACGAAGCGAACCTCTTTCTGGTACTTCTACTTTGATCCATTTAACTTCACAACATGGAAAGGCATTACAACCACCCAACATTCCTTCAGGTGTACCGTCATTGTCGACTTTTGTATCTAAGTCTTCAACAATAAAGGGAAAGGTACTTACCTCTATTGGGTTTGTAGGCAATTGAGTAGTTGATGTTTGCCCTAAAAGCGAGCTGCTCCCAAAGCATAAAAGACCAACAAAGACAACGAGTCTGATGAAAGGATTAAAATTCATAAAGTTGATGTTTCGGTATTCAATAGTTAGTAGCGAATAAACCAATGGTTTATACAGCATGAAAAATTTTGTTCTGAACTAGGGCTGGCTTGTTCTGAATGTGAATTGATTGATAATTTCTATTTGGTTCGGGCCTCGATTTGGCTTTTGACACTCTACCATGGTAGGGCAGAAACTCCCTCTCAGAGTGAAAGGGAAGAAATGCAAAAATTGACGTTGAGGCTTACGCAGTAAGCGCACAAAGATAATAATGTATAGCTGGCAACCTGAGCAATTGTTCTGAAAGTAGTGTTTTTTGTTCTGAGCCTCCTCCTCTTCGGGTTTAGTTATTGCCCGGAGCAAAGGCTGAAAAACTAGCTTTAGAGACCTGGAAAGGCCATTGTAACGCAAGGGACCGCTTTGTGTACTGTCTTCTGATTGGCGGGCTTTCGGTGTTCTTTTTTGAGTAGACCCTGAAACAAGTTCAGGGTGACGTGCTATTCAGGGTGATGGGCTATTCAAATTGATGTGCTACTCAGGCTGACTTGCTATTCGAGGTGGCGTATTACTAAGGGCGATGTTTTTTTGAGTAGACCCTGAAACAAGTTCAGGGTGAGGTTCTATTCAGAGTGACGCGCTATTCGAATTGATGCTGCTCAGACTGACGTGCTATTCGAGGTGGCGTATTACTAAGGGCGATGTTTTTTTGAGTAGACCCTGAAACAAGTTCAGGGTGACGTGCTATTTAGGGTGACTTGCTTTTCGCGGTCACGTGCTATTTAGGGTGAGGTGCAGCCGAAGGTAGCTACTGAGGTAGACATTCCATAGAGGGTGGGATATTACTTAGGTGACGCACGGTTCAAGATGAAGTGCTCCAAGGGTTTTATTCCACACGAATCTTCCTTAGTAAATCGTCCCGGTAGTTTTTTCCGATGGGTATCTGCTCGTTGTTCATAAGCACATAGGCGGAGTTAATAGCCTCCATGTGATCTACATTGATAGTAAAACTCCGATGGGTTCTGTAGAAGTTTTGAGGAAGCCTTTCCGAAAGGTCTGTTAAACTACCTCTGATGAGGTGCTTTTGCCCGCTAACGGTATGCACTTCTACATAGACATGGTCGCTTCGTAAAAAGCGAATATCGCTAAGCTTAACCTTATGGAAGAGATTCTTTTCTTTAATGAAAATGGCATCTTTAATGAGAAGCTCCTCCTCTACCTTGGTGTTGTTTTTTTGCTCGGTATAATTATGCAAAGCCAATTCGATGGAGGTGTATAGATCGTCTTTTTTGAAAGGCTTTACCAGATAGGCCGGAGGGGCCACTTTCTTTACACGCTCAATGGTGCCCGCATCGGCATTGGAGGTTAAAAAAATAAAAGGAAAGTCGAACTGCTCCTTAATGGTCCAGGCCAGGTCTACGCCATCCTTCTTCCCTCCCAACTGAATGTCTAAAATGGCCAGGTCGGGTTTTTCGGCTTCTATGGTTTGCAGTGCTTCTTCGTAATTAATAGCCGGCTCAAGTACTTCGTACCCCAGGTCTTCCAGAATGAGGCAAATATTATCGGCTATTACAATTTCGTCTTCAACAACTAAAATTTTAACCCGGCTCATCAGATGGCTTTTCTTTCCAAAGTATCGGTGAAAGTAATGATAAATTTACTGCCTTGCTCATAATAATATTCGGCCGAACCATAGAGCTGTTTGGATAGTCTTCTTACCAGCCTAAGCCCCAAACTTCTGGCTTTGGTGAGATCGAAATCGGCCGGCAATCCCTCACCCGAATCGGCCACAGTAAGCTGATGCTTGCCTTCCCCAAGAGAGGTCACAGACACGCTTAGTTCACCCTTGTTTTCTTTGAAGGCATACTTATAGGCGTTGGAAATGAGTTCGTTGAGTATCAGGCCTAATGGCACGGCCGTATCAATATCGAAACGGGCATCGCCATTGGCGCTTATTTTAGTTTTTACGCCCCCGGCTGAGGGATAAATGGTGGCTAGTTCATTCATAAGCTGATCTGCATATTCTGCAAAATCTATGGTGGCCAAATTTTCGTTCTGGTATAGCTTCTGGTGAATAAGCGCCATAGCCTTGACCCTGTTTTGCCCTTCCATAAAAGTAGAAAGTGCCTTTTCATCGTCTATACCTCTGGACTGTAAGTCGAGCAAACTGGAAACCACTTGCAGGTTGTTCTTTACCCGGTGATGAATTTCCTTGAGCAATACCTCTTTCTCTGAAAGTGACTTCTCTATGGCTGCGTTGGCCTTTTGAAGCTTTTGTCTACTCTTGTAAACTATTACAGCAATGGCTAGTATGAGCACTAACACCACTATACCTCCATAAATTATGAGGTTTTGCTGTTTTAGGCGAGCCTCTTGAGTTCTTTGCGTTTGCTGTAAAAGCGCGTTTTCCGCTTCTACTTTTTCCGTTTCATATTCGGTTGCCATTCGCGCCATTGCATCTGACTGAGTTTTTTCGCCTGTTTCCAGATTGGCTTCGTTTAGCAGTTTGGCATAGAGAAAACCTCTCTCATAATCGCCCAGCTCATCATATATATCTACCAGGCTTTGAGCCGCCATTACTTTTACCTCCAGCGAATTGCTGGTATTGGCATGGCTCCAGGCTTTTTCTCCATAGGCTGCGCCTGATTGCAGGGCCGTATTTTTTAAGTACCGGTTGTTGGCATAGACCGAATCGGCCTGCGCTTTCTTGGTACGGGCCAGGTGAGTGTATATCTGACTTTTAAATCGATCGCTTGCCCCTTTGGGTACTGTTGATTCTGCATTGAGCAAAAAATCTTCTGCCTTTTTGTACTCTCCCAGTTTCACGTAAATGGTACCCATATTTAAAAAGCAGTCTGAAAGAAGATAGGTACTGTTGACTTGCTTAAAAAGCTCACCGGCCTTGTCGTAATATTCCAGGGCCTTACTAAGACTGTCTTGAGCGGTGAGTACATCGGCAATATTCTTATAGCTCACGGCCTGGTTGGGCACATGGCCTGCTTCAATAAAACCGGCCAGTGCTTCGGTATAATGACTTTTGGCTTTTTGCGGCTGGTTGAGCTTATCATAGGCCATGCCCATGTTAAGAATAGTGCAGGCTACATCGTACACACTCCCCTTCTCTTTTCTCATTTCTAAGGCCGTAAGGTAGTATTCCAGCGATTTGTCATAGCGGCCAAGTCGGTAGAGAGATAGACCACCGTTGTTATAGCTTCCGCTCACATAGGCTGTATTTAGTGTATCGCTGAGTTGTGTGGCTTTGGTAAAATAGACCACAGCACTATCGTATTCATATAAATGACTGTCGAAGAAATACCCAATACAGAAATAGTTATAGGCTAATTGGTTTAGGTTGTTCTGTGCTTGAAAGTAAGGAATGGCTCGTTTGAGGTATTCAATCCCTTTTCGTTTTCCATCGGATGAATAGCCATAGGCCAGGCCCAAATAGGTCAGCACCCTGTTTTTATATTCCGGCAGGCCAATCAAAGAGGAGTTATTGGCCGTTTTGAGGGCCCGCTCTCCATAGTAAATGGCAGAGTCTGAATTAGGAACCCTATAGTGGTTCATAAGGGCAATGTCTGCTTCTACCCGGATTGAATCGTGTGTGGCGGTTTGCCAAACGGACAACAAGGAATCTACTTTGGACTGTGCAAAAAGAGAGGTGGAAGATAGTAACACCATCAATACGAGAGATAATCCTCTACAGTATTTGATTCGTTTCATTTAAGGTAATTCTGAGTTGGGTCTTCTTTAATCAACTATAAACATACCTTCTTTTTGCAAAGGTTGCTATCTGAAACTGTCTGAAATTACAGGATGACGAGAGTAGAAATTAAAAAGGCCTCTCTTTCGAAAGGCCTCTTTTCTATTAACAGCAAAGGTTAGTTATCTCTTTTCTTAATCACAATGTAGTCTACTGACTTTTGTTTCACCAGATTGTTGAAAGCCGGTAAATCATTGTTCATAATATTTCGGAGTTTAGTCAGCTCAGCATCTATTTGCTGAGTCAGCTCCACTCTTACCTCTTCGGCCTGACGAGTAGGTCTCCACTCTCCTCCTCCGGCAACTCCAAGAAGGGCAGCCAGCTTGTTATTGAGACGTATTGGGAAGTTGAGCGGATCTTGCCCTGACTCATTCTTGGTTTGGTAGAGGGCTTCTTCTACTTCCGTCATTTTAGCCAATAGCTTTTTACCTTCCTCAACTACATCCTTATACTCCTCTTGTCCTTTAATCTTGTCCATTAAATCGTTCATTTGCTCGCGTGCAGCACGAATGTCTTTAATGGCTCTGTGAGTTTCGGTAACCTTGTCGCGCACTTTAATGAGGAAATCGTATTGTGCTTTGATGTCGGCATCGGTGGAAGGATAACGGGGATCTTTGATGAGGTTAAAGGTAGTTTCTTCTACCTGATCGCCTACTTTAAGTCTGGCTCTGTACTGCCCGGTTGGCACCAATGGCCCCGGACCTCTAACAGAAGCTGCCCACATAATCAGGCCGTCAAACCCTTCTGCATTTTCAACCCTCATGTTCCAGTTAAACGAATTGAGTCCGGCCTTCACGTCTCTCTGATCGAAGCTATCGATTAGCTTACCCTCGCTATCATAAATTTCTATGGATACTTTGGTGCCTTTGGCCGGAGCTTCCTTCATGTTGTAATAAATTACTGGTCCGGTAGGAGCATTTTCTCCGTACAACAATCCGGCATTACCACTACCACCACGGAATCGGCTGCTGCCTGAGCCCATTAAACGATAGGCATCCATTGGTTTGAAAAGGTGCACATTTTTGGCTGCGATTTCATCGGACAACTGATGCAGTATGGTAAGGTCATCAATCATCCAGAAACTACGCCCTTGTGTGGCTGCAATCAGGTTGTTGTTCTTAATGGTTAAGTCGGTAATTGGCACAATAGGCAAGTTCATCTGGAACGGTTTCCAGGAGGCTCCATCATCGAAAGAAATGAACATTCCACGCTCAGTACCCGCATAAAGCAATCCTTGCCTTTCCGGGTCGGCCCTTAGTACACGGGTAAAGTAATCGTTAGGAATTCCAGTGGTAATTTTTGTCCAGGTTTTACCGTAGTCTTTGGTTTTATACAGGTATGGCTGATAATCGCCCAGCTTGTATTGAGTACCGGCAATGTACGCTCCACCTTTCACAAACGGATCTGCATCAATGGAATTAATCATAAGATACTTAGGCATATCGGGAGGAGTCACATTGGTCCAGTTTTTTCCTCCATCGCGAGTCACATGAATGAGGCCATCGTCTGAGCCTGCCCAAATTAATCCTTCTTCGTATGGCGATTCGGTGGCAGCAAAAATAGTGGCGTAGTACTCTACCGAAGTATCGTCATACGTAATAGGTCCTCCAGATTTACCCAGTTTATCCGGCTCGGCCCGGGTAAGGTCCGGACTAATAATTTCCCAAGACTCTCCTCCATTGGTAGAAACATGTACGTGGTTTGAGGTGGTATAGAGCTTATTGGGGTTGTGTGGAGAGAAAAATATTGGGAAGTTCCACTGAAAGCGATACTTGTAGTCTTCAGCTCCATGTCCCATTGGATTGTCTGGCCAGGCATTTACGTTGCGGCTTATGCCCTTATCATGATCTACCATTTCCAGGTAACCTCCGTAGCTTCCGCCAAATACTACATTGGGGTTGTCTGGCTTGGGTGCCAGGTGAGCACTTTCTCCACCGGCTGTAGATTCCCAATCGTTTTCTGTGATGGCAAAACCTGAGGTTCTGTGGGCAATTCGCACAGTTGAGTTGTCTTGTTGTGCTCCATAAATTCTGTACGGAAACGCATTGTCTGTAGTAACCCTGTAAAACTGAGCAGTGGGTTGGTTCATATAAGTAGACCAGCTCTCGCCACCATCATAAGATACCTGCGCTCCGCCATCATCGGCAATCACCAAACGCATATTATCTTCCGGAGCAATCCATAAATCGTGATGATCGCCATGCGGTGCCCCATTTGACTCAAAAGTTCTTCCACCATCGGTAGACACATGGTAGGCCACATTCATCACGTAAACCTTGTCCACATCTTTGGTGTCGGCATAAATTCGGGAATAGTACCAAGCCCTTTGCCTCAATGCTCTCGATGAGTTGGTGTTTCTCCAGGTTTCCCCACCATCGGTAGACTTATATACGCCCCCTTTGTTGGCTTCTATAATGGCATAGATCACATCTGAATCTACCGGAGAAATGGCCACTCCGCTTATTCCTATTGGGGCTTGCGGCATTCCCGATTTGTCCATTAGGTTTTCCCAGGTTTCTCCACCGTCTTTAGACCTCCAAATACCGGAACCTTCTCCACCGGAAGTTAGGCTATAAGGGGTTCTGCGCACTCTCCAGGTACTTGCCATAACAAAGTCCGGGTTATTGGGGTCAATAGATACGTCTACTGCTCCTGCATCGGCATTGGCAAAAAGAGTTCGCTTCCAGGTTTTCCCACCATCGGTAGTCTTATAAATACCTCTTGTTTCGCTCGACTTGAATAAGTCGCCCATAACGGCAGCCCATACTATATCGGGATTTTTCGGATGCACCACTATACGCCCTACATGCATCGCGTTCTTTAGACCAATGTTAGTCCAGGTTTCTCCTCCATCGGTAGATTTCCAGAAACCTTCAAATCCGGATGAGACATTCCCTCTAACGGTTTGTTCACCCTGACCCACATAGATTACATCTGTATTGGAAGGGCTCACGGCCACAGCTCCAATGGAACCGCCAAAATAGCCGTCTGAAATATTTTTCCAGGTTTGCCCTCCGTTTTCAGTTTTCCATACTCCGCCACCGGTTGCTCCCATGTAAAATACCTGGGGTTTGCCCGGAACACCGGAAACAGTTGACGCCCGACCGCCCCTAAACGGACCAATGGAACGCCACTCGATGCCTTTATAAACATCGGCTTTAGGATCAGAAGCACTGGCTTCGGGTTGCTCTCCCCGCCTTCTGCGCTGGGCCTCTACATCGAATACTGTAGAGAAGAGCAAGCCAAAGACAAGCACCAGAAGCTTCGTCTTAAAAATTGTGGTAGTCTTCATAGTTCTTAGTTTGATATTGATGATTTGAGTAGTTCAAAGACTTAAAAGTTATGAACTGATGAAGACTTTAAGAAAGAGGGGCTAATTTTTTATACCAATGGCAAAAAGAAAGACCCTCTAAGGAGTTTTTCAGGCTGCTGTTCTTTTCCAGAAGCCTGCTCCTAAGAGGGTCTTGAGAATGCGGTATGGAGCGTTTTAATCGATAAGTTTGTATATAGATGTATTTGAATAGGAGGCCAAAAACTCTGCTCTATTGAGCATTTTTTTGGCTTTCTCATCTTCTACTACTCCATCTTTCTCCATCACTACCGATAACACAAGGTTATCATCCGCATCGAATATTTTAATAGTTTGGAGTTGAGCCGAAGGAACTTCTATGTCAAAAAGCTTGTCTGACTCCAGAGCCTCTTCATAGGCCCTGTCCAACGAACCTTTAATATCGTATACTATCAGCTCTTCTACTTTGGTTACTCCGTAAGACTGAAGGGCCGCCATAAATGTAACTACCACTGCCAAGGTCAGAGCAACTATTGCCGACCATTTTCTTTGTGTTGTGAATTGCTTTTTCATGACCAATGTTGTTTCGAATTTTTATGTTTGTGTTTAGATGATGTTAATTCAGTATTACCAAATATTCTTCGTTTTCCTATGCTTATTTAGACGACAAAGTTCTGAAAAAGTTTAACGATCAGCTTAAAAAAAGTAGAATATTTTTAGTGAGTTGCTCAAATGACAGTTAAGCGGTATAAAATTGCGGATGAATTGCCAGACACAAAAAATCCCGCCTGTAGCGGGATATTTTCGAGCAATTTTATTTGGTTGAGTACTTTAAATTTTAATGACTCAACTTCATATATTCTTATTTTTTTACCTCATGCTTAACCAATGGCTTGTTCCAAATCTGCAATTAGATCGTCTGCGTCTTCAATACCAACGCTCAAACGGATGAGTGAATCTAACAAACCTACTTTCATTCGCTCTTCTCTAGGTATGGCACCGTGTGTCATGGTGGCCGGGTGGTTAGCCATAGATTCTACTCCTCCCAAAGACTCTGCCAGGGCAAATACTTTGAATCGCTCCATAACCCTGAACGACTGTTGCATATCATCTTCGTGAAAGGTAAACGAAATCATTCCACCAAAGCCTCTCATTTGCTCTTTGGCAATAGCATGGTTGGGATGCGACTCAAAGCCCGGCCAGTACACTTTGTTTACTTTTGGATGCTCGGCAAGGTAACGAGCCACTTTTTCCCCGTTTTCGCAGTGTCTTTGCATACGCAGGTGAAGGGTTTTTATACCTCTTAGCACCAAAAAACAGTCTTGTGGTCCGGCTACGGCTCCACATGAATTCTGTATGAAAGCCAATCGCTGATAGAGCACATCGCTATTCATAGCCAACGCACCCATCACCACATCGGAGTGACCGCCAAGGTATTTTGTTACTGAATGCATTACAATATCTGCACCCAAATCCATAGGGTTTTGCAGGGCCGGAGAAGCAAAGGTATTGTCTACCCCTAGAATGATATTGTGCTTTTTGGCAATGGCCGCAGCTCCTTTTATGTCTACAATGTTCATCATAGGGTTGGTAGGTGTCTCCAACCAAATGAGTTTGGTATTGTCGTTCACATAATTCTCAATATTGGCTACGTCTTCCATGCCAATGAAGTGAAACTTGATACCGAAGTTTTCGAAAACCTTGGTAAAGATTCTGTAAGTTCCTCCGTAAAGGTCGTTAGCACTGATAACCTCATCGCCCGGTTTGAGCAACTTTATTACAGCATCGATGGCGGCCAGTCCCGAACCAAACACCAAGCCATACCTGGCATTTTCCAAGGCCGCAATACTGTCTTGCAAAGCAAATCGAGTGGGGTTTTGGGTACGCGAATACTCAAAACCTTTGTGATTTCCCGGAGACTGTTGCACATAGGTAGAGGTTTGGAAAATAGGAGTCATAATAGCTCCTGTTGAAGGATCGGGGGTTACTCCCGCATGAACTGCTTTCGTGTCGAATCGCATATCGTTTACTTTTTATTAAAGAAGGCTTGTAATTCGGCCTCCATTTCTTCTTTGGATTGTTTGTATTCCGGTGTCAGGCTCTTTTGACCAGGCACTTGTTCTATCATCAATGTTTGGGTCGGGAACGCAAACCTCACCCCTAAATGTTCCGCCAGTTTGTTCACCTCCAGCATAATTTCCTGGCGGCATCGCAACTCGCTGTTCCAATCGGGTACTTTGAAGAAGATATACACCATTACCTCCAACGCGCTACCGGCATATTCATTAAGAAAAATGTTATAGTAATCTTTACGCGTGTGAGGGTGTTGTTTCACTATCTCCTCTACCCCTTTTACAAATACCTCTATGAGCCGGGCCGGAGTATCATATGTAATGGACAGGCGGGTATAAAACCTGCGATACTGCCTTTTTCCATGATTATCGACCATGCTGTTCGATATTATGCTATTTGGCACGTACATTACGGAGTCTCGGAAGGTTCGAACCCGGGTAGACCTAAACCCTACTTCTTCCACAGTTCCGTCAATATCTCCCGAAGTTACCCAGTCGCCAATCTGAAACGGGCGATCTATGAAGATCATGAGTGAACCAAAGAAGTTTTTGAGTGTATCTTGAGCAGCTAAAGCAAAAGCCAAACCTCCAATAGAAAGCCCTGTGAGTATAGGCCATATGTCAAATTTGAACCCTCTCAGTACAGCCACAAAGCCCACTATAACCACAAAAACTTTTAGCACTTTGGTAACCAGAGGCACCAATTGATCATCGAGTGTGTTTTCTGACCGCTCGGCCATTCGCTTAAGGTAATGCCCCAGAATATCTACCAATCGATAGAAGAACATGGCCGCAAAAAGAGGCACCAAAGCATGTACAAGAAGTATAATATTCGTAGCGGCAAATGGTGGCAACTGCAATACCGGCACCAGTATTTTAGCCAAATAGGCAATGATCATTAAACTGAAAGGCTTAACCACCGGATTGAGAAACTGGTTGGCCAGGTCTATCTTGCCATACTTATGCAGCAAGCCAAAAAGTATCTTTCTGAGTACGACCGTAAAGATAAGGTGCACCAAAAAGCCAATAGTAAGTAGAATGAGAATACCCAGATACTGCCACAGGTGAAGCCCAAGGTATTTGGTTGTACCTAAATTGGGCAAAATGTTCAAAAGCTTGTCTGTGCCAAAAGGATAAACTTGCTTATGGAGTCGGTCAATTTGATCGACTGAATATTCTGAAAACAACCATCGGTCTCCGTATTTCTGCACATAGAGCTCAGGAAAGTCATCAGTTATAACATACCTATTGCGCTTGAGCAGCGAGTCGTAATAGTTGGCGGCCTTTGGCAGGTCTTCCATACGCACCAAATTGCCGGAGCCATCGAGAATCTGCTTCAGCTCAATGGCGAGGTTATTTATTTCTTTTTGAGTTCTACTGCCCCTGTAGAGCGACTTGGCCGACTGAGCCGGCAGATAATTATCTTCTTGCAAATAATTGAGGTGATTGTAAATAACCTCATAGGGGTTAGCAAAATCATCGGGCAGAGAATCGGCCTGAGCAAAACCTGTAGTAGCTAAACCCAGCCAGCAGGTCAGCAAGAAAAAAATCCGGATACAACTACTTCGCATCTATGGTATATATATTCATTTGGTTGGCGAAGTTAACAAAGACTTCGTACTCTGATAAATTCTGGTAGTATAGAATGCTCACTCTGTGGGCTGCCGGAATGATAGGAGCTATAGCTACACCCTCTCCATTTAGTAAATGAAGGGTTTGTTTAGTCTTATCACGGATCACATAAAGCTCCCGGCCGTTCCTGAAATTATAGAACTCCACCTCCAGATTGCCCGAGTTTTCCAACGGAATTTCAAAAACCTCCTGTCCTTCCATATCAAAAAAGGCTATTCGGTTCTGATCGTTTCGGAAAACACGATATCCGGTTTCCAGTACATCACTCACCATGCTGTAGATGCTGCGGGTAGTTGGCCTAAAGAACTGTTTGCTCTGTACGAGTTTACCCTCCAGATTAAGTTTCAATAATTCACCCTCCTGGCCAATCACCGCAATTTGAGTTCCCGCAAAATTGGGCCCTTTAAGAAAGGCTACATCGCCACTAAACCTTTGATCGAACTTTTGTGGGAAGCCTTGATAATACTCTCCCCTTCGATTCAAAAGAGAAATCTCTCCGGTAACCTCCACGGCTACAAAAGCATCTCTTCCCCTCACTCGTACATGGAAGGGCGTTTGTAAAAGATTTCCTTCCATAGCATTGGGATTCCAGCCTTCCAGAAGGTTTACCTCTTTATCGAACAAACTAATATTACCCCTCCTGTCGCGGGTCAGGTACCTGTAGCGTTTGCTATTGTCATAGTCTACCACTGCAGAGCCTTCAATAGCCATGGGCGCCTCGTATGGTTTTGGAAAGCCTTCAACTACTTCGCCATTGCGGTCGATAAGGTGTACCAATGAATCGGTAAAAAAGAGGTATTGAAGTTTTTTATTGTTGAAATAGTCTATTTGATGAATAGGGCCAATTACCGGAGCTTCAACGGGTAGCTTCCAAAGCACATCGCCCTGCCTCGAAGCCAGATAGAGTGTATTGTTGTGGTCCTGAAAAATAACTTCCAAACTGGCGTTCACATGATTCCGAACTACAAATGGCTTGGTAATAAGAGTTGTATCGGCAAATACATTGGCCCTTATATTCAGCTCTCTTTGCTCTTGGCCAGCCGGAACTTTATTGCCGGGCAAAAGCTGTGGTTTTATTTCGTTAAAAGCAACGAATGAAGAAACAAGGTAATTGGCATTGCTCGCATTCAACTGTAACTGAAAACGCTTAAACAACTGTTTCAAAGCCGGTTTTTCTTCAATAAATTCATGCCACTTTGGTTTAAGCCTATCTATCATTGACTCTGAAGCAAAGGCAAAATCTTTAAAAACGGTGAGGTTAGTTTCCTGAACAATATCATCCAGAATTTCCCTCTTTTGTACCGATTTACCCCAAGTCGATTCGTTATCGAACTCATTCATTACGGTTTTCAAGGCGTCAAGATTATCACTCAAAATCAACGCATTTTGAAAAATGGCATAATACGGAGCTCCCATGGGCTCCTCCAGGCCGGTAAGCTCTTTTACAAAATCGTCTTGCTGAACAAAGCCCAAATAGGTACTTAAATAGTATTCGCTGTAAACAGCTGAATCCTGAGGACTAGTATACTGTTCTGATATTCGTTCTAGTGTTCTTCTTAAGTATACCGTATCGGTGGTGTTTATAAGTAGGACTTTTGACACATCAGAAAAATTCATGTCGAGGGTAACACTCAATAGCTCCCCCTTTAACAAGGGTTCGAATTCTTCCATCCCAATCTTAAAGGGTCTCCATGAAAAATCTATAGCCGACAGAGGCACCAGATTTTTACCAAAAATAGACGATTCCCCTGCTTCCAATAGAGATTGCAGATAGGCGGCTCCTCTGGCCTCTATACCCTCGGTTGTAAACTTCAGTCCGACAAATGCAATTTCAGGTTTTCTGACCTGAGGCTGCTTCACTTCTTTAAAAAATACCCGCTCCAGTTCACTCAAACGCTTAGTGTTTAGCACCAGTTGAATATCGGACTCAGGGTAAGCCTCCATTGCGCCAGCAACTAGTCGGCTCGATTCATTCTGCAAGGCCCTGACCACATCTTCTACCAGGATATTTTCCTCTGAAATGACCAAATAATCGCCCTGTATGAGCATCACAAGTCTGGAGCTTTCATGCACCACATTAATAAGCTCATAGTCGTTGAACACCTGAAGGCTGGTGGTAAAGGTTTTACCTGTGATTTCCTGAAGTATAGTAATAATGCTCTCTTCATTCCATTGAAAGCCATCGGCTTGCAAAACATACAGTGGAGCTACCTCATCGCTCGCGGTAGAATGGAAGGAAATCCAAAATGGTAAAGAGGTAACAGCGGATCGCAATTGACCGGACTGTTGCAGAGAATCTACCTTGGCCGACCAGTTGTATAGGGTTTCCACAAACGGCACCTCCTTCAAAGCTTCAACCCAATCGAACTTCTCAACCGAAGACAAACTGGCCTTTAAATTGCTACCATGCAAAACGAACAAACTCGTTTCGGGCAAAATGTGTTCTATTTTGACTTTTGGCCGTTTTAGCTCCAGCAACCAATAAGTGGATGCGGCTAAAACCACGAATAAACCGACAAAAAGGATTTTTTTAGACTTCAAGGTGAATTAAAGTTTAATGCTTGAACTGTTAAATAAGCCTTACAACTATTTAAACCACAAAGGTGTCAATTTATGCGAATTAGTTGACTTAAAAGTTTTCACTTGGAGATGTCAAGGACAAAATTCATTTTTGCAACTCGAGTTAATTCAAATGGTTAATTAGATAGTATAGACAGCAATAATCTGTATTGTAAAATTTACATTTAACCCAGAAATTTAAAAACACATATCAACAACCTTAACCTTGAAAATCAACCACGCCAATCGTTGATTTTTAAAATAGACCTATGAAGCTTGTACTCAACAAACTGATTCTAACCTGTTTAATAGTGTGCTGTATCTCTGCCGACAAGGTGGCAGAAAAGATACTTATATCTGAAGTTCACTTTTCCGGAGGACTTTATATCCACAAGGAAAAACCGGTTACGGGAGAAATTATCGACTACTATGAGAATAATATTCTCAAGTTTACCTATGCGGCACTTGATGGCCGATTGCATGGCAAAGCAACCGAATTCTTTGAAGATGGAGACGTCAAAAGCATTCGTAACTATAAGGTGAATAAGCTTTTTGGCGATTTCACAGAGTTTTATGCCAATGGAGAGGTCAAAGTTCAGTTTGAGGTTGGCCTTAATGCTTACGGGCAGGGAGAAAAGCTAACAAATATAAAAATTAGCAAGGGCCCCGGTAAAAAGCTTAAGTCTTATGAAGAAGGTACACTAATCTTTCTCGATGCAAACCAAAATGCTTTGCAAACCAGCGAGCAAATCTCCATTCTAAAGCAAAGCAAGTTTAGGATTGTAGACGATAAAGGTTCGGTGATTTACGAACAGTAAATAGAAAAAAGCACTAAAAAAGGGTTGTCTGTAAAGCACTTCATGCTCAAATAGACAACCCTTTCTATTTAATTAACAGACCGGCTCTTTAAAGCAAGCTGTTTGTTTTTCTTACTGCATCGGCACTGCTGGCCAACTCTGCTTTTTCTGATTCTGTCAGCTCTATTTCTACAATACTCTCCACACCTTTAGCTCCAATAAGGGTTGGCACTCCTATACAAATGTCATTGAGGCCATACTCTCCTTCCAGCAGGCATGAGCAAGGGAACATTTTTTTAGAATCGTTGGCAATGGCCTGAACCATGGCCGATACTGCCGCACCCGGGGCATACCACGCAGAAGTGCCCAAAAGCTTGGTAAGTGTGGCTCCGCCAACTTTGGTTTCTTGCTTAACTTCTTCCATGCGCTCTTCGCTAATGAACTTAGAAACCGGCACAGAGTTTCGGGTAGCCAAACGAGTAAGTGGAATCATACCCGTATCGCTATGCCCACCAATCACCATACCGTCAACATCAGAAATAGGTGCATCCAGAGCTTCGGCCAATCTATATTTAAAGCGAGCCGAATCAAGCGCTCCACCCATTCCAATAATTCTGTGCTTCGGCAAACCGGTAGCTTTGTGAGTTAGGTAAGTCATCGTATCCATTGGGTTAGATACCACAATGATGATTACGTTCGGTGAATGCTTGATC
>NZ_DDDQ01000024.1:0-24074 GCF_002336325.1 Roseivirga sp. UBA1976
GTTTTTTAATTAGCTTTTGCATTTAAGGTCAAACCTTCCTGATTCAACAGTGATTATGCCGTATGAATCATTAACTTCTCTATTTATGTAGATTTGGAATCCGAATCTCCTCGAATCAAGTTTTCAACTTTATCTAAAAGAGTTGTTTCAAAAGTTGCCAGTGCTTCCCACTTACATTGAGGATAATACTCCAATTTTACCGTTCGCAATAAATCAAGGAGTATGCACCTATAGTGTTCTTAGGGGCTGGAGTAGATTTTGACTCCTCTGGTCTGCGACCATCTCACCTAACCTAGGGGAGAAAAAGTTACCTCTTCTTCCAGAAGTGTGGAGAAAGCAGCATAAGTACGGTAAACAGCTCCAGACGGCCGAGAAGCATCAGGGCAGCAAGTAACCACTTACCAGCCATGGGCATGCCTGAAAAATTATCGACAGGCCCTACATCGCCAATTCCCGGACCCACATTGCCTAACGAAGTAGCCACGGCTCCAAAAGCCGTATCGAAGTCTACATTCATAGAGGAAAGGAGGGTTACACCAACAAGAAAGACGAGGATATATATCATAATGAAGGCCAGAACATTATACACTATGTTTTGTTCTATGGCTTTACCGCTAATGCGTACGGGCATCACGGCCGAAGGGTGCAGTTGTCTTTTGAGTTCCAGGAATGAGTTTTTGAAAAGAACTACATGTCTGATTACCTTCACACCACCGGCTGTAGAGCCTGCGGAACCTCCTACAAAAAGGAGTATAAAGAACAAAACAGACAGGAAAGGAGCCCATTGTGTGTAGTCGGCCGAAACAAAGCCGGTCGTTGTGATGAGTGAAACAACCTGGAACAAAGCGTCTCTAAACGATCTTTCTATGCCATGGTCGGTAACTACAAGTAGTGTTAGTGTCACAATCACGGTGATGGCCAAGGTAAAGAGCAGATACACTACAAACTCCTCGTTTTTAATAATCTTGGTGAAGTTTCTTTTCAAACCAAAATAGGTGAGGGTAAAACTGGTACCGGCCAGAAACATAAAAACTATGATAATGTACTGAATGGCAGCAGGCTGCCCCTGAAGACTGGCATTCATGGTTGAAAAACCACCGGTTGCCATAGTGGTGAGGCTGTGGTTTATGGCATCGTAGGCTCCCATGCCGGCCAGGTATAGCAATATGGCTTCGGTAAGGGTAAGGCCCACATAGATGTACCACAAACGTTTGGCTGTTTCTTGAATACGAGGCTGTAGTTTGTCTGGTGTAATGCCCGGTGCTTCGGCAACAAAAAGCTGCATGCCTCCAATACCAAGGAAGGGTAGTATGGCAAGAGCCAACACAATGATTCCCATACCTCCAATCCATTGAGTAAGACTCCGCCAAAAGAGTATGCCTCTTGGCACTGCTTCTATATCATTTAAAATGGACGCCCCGGTGGTGGTAAAACCCGAAATAGTTTCGAAAAAGGCATCGGTGAGCGATGGAATGGCTCCGCTAATCAGATAGGGTAGTGCACCAAAAAAAGACATAACTATCCAGCCGGAGGTCACAATAAGGTATCCGTCTTTTTTCTTTAGGTCTTTGTTTTTATTGTTTCGGGCCAGGTGCTTAAGTAAAAAACCACAGGCAAGCGTAATGGCACTCGATATAGCCAGAGATACGGAGTCCGTTTCCCAGTAATAAATACTAACCGGCAAACACAGGGCCATGAAACCTCCATTAATAATGAGGAGTATACCCAATATTCTGCTGATGACCTTGTAGTTAAACATGGTGGCTACAAGTTATCAAATAAAGTAAGATTCCACTTTCTTGATACATTCCGGTTTAGAGAGTACTACCACACGATCTTTGGCCTGAAACCTGAAATTACCAGGAGTAGTAAGGCCTTTGCCATCTCTGATTACCCCACCAATAATGGCCGATTTAGGGAACTGCAAGTTGCGAAGCTGGTGCTCGGTTATTTTGGAGTTCTCCTGCACTTCGAACTCAAGAATTTCGGCATCTACTCCATGAATACTGGTGATAGACACAATTTCACCCTGCCGAACATGGCGGAAAATAAAGTTGGCTGCAATGAGTTTCTTGTTGATCATGGTGTCTACTCCAATGCTCTGTGAAAGGTGAATGTAGTCCATGTTTTCAACCATAGCTATGGTTTTCTTTACACCCATTTTCTTGGCCACCAAGCAGGAAATAATATTGGTTTCAGAGTCACCGGTTACGGCAATAAAAGCATCCATTTCATTAATGCTCTCTTCTTCCAAAAGCTCCACATTTCTACCGTCACCGTTTATTACCATGGCATCGGGTAGTTGATCGGCCAGTTCAAAGCATTTCTGGGCATCGCGTTCAATGAGCTTTACGTTGTATCGGGAGCTCAGAATTTTAGCCGCATGAAACCCAACACGCGAACCTCCAAGAATCATCATGCTTTTTACCCCTTCCTTTTTCTTGCCGGCCAGGAATAAGAGTTTCTCAACACATTCGGGTTGTGTTACAAAGTAAGCATGGTCATTTTCTAAAAACTTGGTGTCGCCATAAGGTATTATGGTTTCATTGTTGCGCAATATGGCCACGGTCATAAAAGCCTGGTCGGGGTTAATCTTAGCTACCTCTACCATGCTTTTGCCAATGAGTGGGCTTTTCGATTCAATGTTCACCCCAATAAGCTGCAACAGCCCTTTTTCAAAATCGAAGCTATCGGTAATAGCCACTTCTTTCAATAGGCGCTTGATCTCTTTGGCGGCTAGTGATTCTGGCGAAATGATATCGTCAATGCCTAAATGCTTAAGGTTGAGCTTATCTTTCTTGTAGAGAAATTCGGTGTTGGAAATTCTGGCAATGGTTCGTTTGGCGCCCAGGTGTTTGGCTATAATGGCCGTGGTAATGTTAATTTCTTCTGAAGAGGTTACGGCAATGAGTAAATCGGCCTCGCTCACTCCGGCTTCTTCTAATACGCTGTACGATGTGGCTGTCCCCTTAATGGTAGCCGAGTCGACCTGATTGGCAGCCATTTTCAGTTTGTCGGCAGCCTGGTCGATCAACACAATGTCTTGACCTTCCTGGCTAAGTAACTTCGCCAAATGAAACCCCACATTTCCAACTCCCGCTATAATTACCCTCATCTTCTCAACGTTTGGATGTCGCCAATTTAGTTAAAATCATGAACCAGCTATACACAAAATTGTTGTTTACTCTGAAAACGATTACCTGTCTTTAGCATCTGAAGGCCAGCCCGACCTTATATGTAAGTCGCGTTGCGGGAATGGAATTTCAACCCCGTGTTCCTTGAACTTCTCAAAAATTTCGAAGTAAAGCTGGCTAATGAGCACCTTTGGTCGGTTAATATATGTGCTTGTCCAGATCATCAGATCAAAGTTTAACGAACTATCGGCATACTCCAAAAAGAGCACATCGGGCGCGGGTTTTTTCAACACATCAGGGTGGCCGGCAGCTACATCGAGCAATATTTTTTTAATCTTGGCCGGGTCTTCGTTGTAGGAGACACCCACCGGAACATGAAACCGAATGCTTCTGTCGTTGTGACTCCAATTAATGACCCGCTGATTGATAAACTCTGAGTTGGGTACAATTACCGAAATGTTGTCGTTGGTGTTTACTGTGGTGGCTCTCGAAGAGACTTTTACTACATCGCCTGCTACATTGCCAACCTCAATTCGGTCGCCTACTTTTATGGGTCGCTCAAACAGAATGATGAGTCCGGAAATAAAGTTGTTGGCAATATTCTGTAATCCGAAACCAATACCCACACCCAAGGCTCCCGCCAGCACGTTGAGCGAGCCAAGCGAAATTCCACTGGTTTGAATTATAATGAATCCGCCTACAATTATGGCCAGGTATTGGGCAATGGTACCAATACTTTGGCTCACACCAATATCATTACTGTATTTGGACATTATTTGGTGAACGAATACAATCTTGAGCTTTTTGGTGACGAAAATGAGCAGGAAGAAAAGAAACGATATGCGCAGTATATCAAAGAGCTTTACCTTTTTTTCCTCTTCACCAAACAGTGGCACGTTCAGGTCAGAATTGCTGCTTATACCAATGCTTGACAGCAGCACCGTAACCCCAATGATTAGGATGGTGTATTTGGTGGTATTGCCAATAGAAAGAATGGTTTTTCGGTCATCTATATATCGGTTGAGTACCCGGTTGATGAGCAGGGCGCGGCATATATTGCCAAAAAGGTTGAGAATGATGAGGAAGAGAATGGGGACAATTACGTGTGTAATTGTAAGCTCTTCTCCAACAAACGAAAACGACTGATCTAGAAAAGGAACGTGTTTATTGATGAACTGAACCAGTCGGTTAAGTGCCGAAACCGACTCTTCGGTAGCGCTAGCTTGCATCATGCCTGAATATAGATAAAATTCATTGGTTATTGGGGAAGTAAAAGAGAAGAATCGCCATAGCTTAAGAAACGGTAGTTGGAAGAAAGAGCATGGTCATATACTGCTTTCCAGTCTTCACCAATAAATGCCCAAACCAGTAGCATAAGTGTACTTCCGGGTTGATGAAAGTTGGTAATTAGTCCATCGCAAACGCGAAACTCATAGCCGGGAATTATGAATATCTCTGTCTTACCGCTTATAATTTCTACAGAGTTGGAGGTCATCCAATCAAGCATATATTCGAATACTATTTTTCGGTCGGGAAGGCTTTCTTCATGCTCATAGGGCTCCAGTTTACCAATGGAGAATTCAGTGACTCCCTTCATTAGGCGCACGCCATACCAGTAGAGACTTTCCAGGGTTCTCATGGAGGTTGTACCAACGGCAATTACTTTCTTAGCCGTTACCAACGCTTTTATGGCTTCTTTGCTTACTTCTACCTGCTCCGAATGCATGGGGTGCTCTCGGGCATCGGAGGTTTTAATGGGCTGAAAGGTGCCGGCACTCACGTGTAGGGTCAGATAGTTGAGTGTGGTGCCCTGTTTTTCAAGTTTCTGTAAAACCTCATCAGTAAAATGTAATCCGGCAGTGGGGGCGGCTACTGCTCCCTCATGCTTGGAATATACCGTCTGATAACGGTCTTTATCTTCCGGTTCATCTTCTCTGTTGAGATAAGGAGGCAACGGTACTTTGCCGCAAAGCTCTACTACTTCAGCAAAGGAGAGGTTTGGGTCTGACCAGCTAAAAGCGATTTGTTTCGACTCCCTGTTTACAATGCTTGCTTCTATTGTAAAAGGCTGACCATGATATACCAATTGGCGCCTGAGCGTGGTTCCCTCTTTCCACTTTTTAAAGTTACCCACCATGCACTCCCATACTACAGTTCCTGTGGTTTCCATCATCAGACTGATGATGTGGGTTGGGCTAATGGGGTTGAGAAGAAAAATCTCAATCTGTGCACCTGTATCTTTAGAAAAGAAGAGTCTGGCCGGAATTACCTTGGTATTGTTGAAAAATAGAGAGGTGCTGGGGTCTAACAGTTCAGGAAGTTCCTTGAATTGCCGGTCTTCGATGGTTCCGCCATTGTAAACGAGTAGCTTAGACTCATCCCTTTTGGCCAGCGGGTATTTGGCAATCTTTTCAGGGGCTAAGTCGTAGTTGATTTTTTTTAGGTCTGGTGCTTCCGGTATTCTCATTGCGCACGCAAGATAATTCATGAAAATTTATTGTTTACTGTAACCTTTTAAAATGCCCCTGAGAGGCTCAAAACGCACAAAAGTGTTCACTTGGTTGACCGATTTCGAACATAGAAAATGGCATTGTAAAACTTGAGTTTATGTAACTGACTGATTTACAGTGTTTAATAAAAATTGGCATACCAATTGGAAACGAATGGGCAGGTCAAAAACAAGGTCAATTTAATAGGTCAAATTATCCGCCTTCGGGCGGAACTCAAAATATCAAACAACAATGAAAAAGGTCAATAAAAGTAGAATTTCAGCCATTATGGCACTCTTGCTGGCGGTTACCATTATAGCTTCGGCCGGCACACCAATTTCCAACAATTTTCCTAACGAATCGGAGGCCGACTCACTGGCTTATGATGAGCATTACTTAGAGCAGATTGATGCCTATGTAGATCAGTACCTTATTGAACACATTGTGGAGTTCGAGGAGGTAAACTACGTGAAGGTTTATGATGCCAATCAACAATTGATTGTGGAGGGCA
The DNA here is from genome assembly GCF_002336325.1 of Roseivirga sp. UBA1976. Lineage (NCBI taxonomy): Bacteria > Pseudomonadati > Bacteroidota > Cytophagia > Cytophagales > Roseivirgaceae > Roseivirga > Roseivirga sp. UBA1976. The sequence continues at coordinate 6,135 of NZ_DDDQ01000024.1, forward strand.
TTAAAACAGAGTTGGGAGAAGAACAATTAAAGCTTTTGAGACAGGCCGATTTGCTTTCAGAACTGCAAGGCACGGCTTACTATCAAATAAATAATTAGTTAGTAGTTTTAGTTTAAGGTTGATTAAGGCGATTTCGGACGGAGATCGCCTTTTCGCATTTACAGATCTGGTAAACCTACCAACATAAATTTCACCTCATCTCCTGCCTTCATCTGTCCCACAATAGACAAGTCTTCTTCTATAACATTGGCAAGTCTAGGGTACCCTCCGGTTGTTTGGGCATCGGCAGTGAGTATTATTGGCTGGCCCGACTTGGTGATTTGTACCGTGCCGGGCACTATTCCTGACGATATTTCCTCTCTCAGGGTTGAATAGTTTTCCAGCGTTCCGTTTAGCCGATAGCCCATTCGGTTGGAGTCGGGACTAACCGTAAAAACAGACTCGAAAAATGACTGAATCTGTTCAATGCCAAATTGTTCGAATTCGGGGCCTGTAACCACGCGTAATACATAGCATGAAGAGAAGACCGGCCTGAGGTGTTCAGGATATATGCGCTGAGGAATAAAGTTGGGGGTAGATACTTCGATACACTGCAGAGCTTTCAGTGGCTTTGGAATACCCTCTACTGAGCTCAGATTAGAAACGGCACTGTGGCTGTTCAGCCAAAGCTCTGTTTGCCATTGACCTCTCACGGCCAGATAGGTTCTACATCCTAATCTTGACTGGTTAAGTATGAGGTGGTCGTTGTTTTTTATGTCTATAGTTTCGTAGCGTCTTATACTTTTGCCATTCAATTCAGCTGCCATATCGGCTCCGGTCAAAGCAATTTGCCCAGTTCCTTCAAATCGTATTTCAGGGCCGATTTGTGTGATTTCAAGTGTGGGGTAGTGGTGTGGGTTACCTACCAGTTCGTTGGCTATCTTATGAGATTCTTTGTCCATGGCCCCGCTAAATGGGATGCCCGCATCTTGAAAGCCTATGCGGCCCAGATCCTGAATGGAGGTATAAAGCCCGGGTTTTTCCATATGTATTTTCAAGCACTCAGGCATACTCTATTTCGGTCTCATAAATTCCCGTATCAACTTTAATGGCAATCAGTTTAAACTCATCCGGGCTAATGGGCCTGAATTGAACCTCGTCACCTGCAAATACCAAATTAGGTTGTGGTCTTGCCGGGTCGAACATGTTGAGTGGAGTTCTTCCGATAATTTGCCAGCCTCCGGGAGCGGTTACCGGGTAAATACCGGTTTGTAAGCCGGCCAGCCCGACAGATCCTTTGGCTACTGATTTTCTGGGTGTTTTTTTTCGGGGGCAGTGGAGTGCATTGGGCAATGTGCCCAAATAGCTGAACCCGGCTACAAAGCCAAGCATAAATACCCGGAAAGTAGTTTGGGAGTGCAGCTCAATGATTTTCTCCGAACTGAGGCCTGTGTGCTTAGCAACCTCCTCCATATCGGGTGCGAAGCTGGGCGAGTAGCACACCGGAATGGTAATTTTCCTTGACTCGGTTTCCGCTAAATCATCGGTATGCTCGCAGAGTGTCTTTACGTGTTCAGTGGCTTGGGCAATGGTGAATTTGGTTCGGTCGAACCCGACAGTCAGGCTGCAATAGGCCGGTGTCAGGAAGGTAAACTCACCACTACTTTTTAATTTTCTGTAAAAACGAACTATTCGTTCATTCACCACCGGGTCTATGGTGTTTTCAAGGCTAACCAAAAGGGCACTTTCTCCGAAGGGTCTGATTTTCATCTAAAAGTGCATTTTGTTAATACCGTTTTCCTTTAAAATGTGTGTGATGTGTTTGAGTATGTCAACAGCCTTAGGGTTGTCTCCATGAATACAGAAACTCTGGGCTTCAATGCTAACTTCCTGACCGTTTAAGGTGCGTGCTTTTCGATACAGGGCAATGGATAGTATCTGGTCTGCGGCTTTGTAGGTATCGGTCAATACAGCATTTTCAAGGTTTCGAGATCTTAATTCACCGTTGAGCTCGTACTGTCTGTCGGCAAAGGCTTCGGCAACAAAAACCATATCTTCCTCCTGAGCAATATCTTTTATATGACTACCGGCCAATCCCATTATTTTAAGGTTTCTGTCTATGCTCTTAATGGCTTGTATAACCCACCGGGCAGTTTCTTTGTTTCTGGCCATCTGGTTGTAGAGGGCTCCGTGCGGTTTTACATAGGCCAAAGAGTGTCCTTTGCTCTCTACAAGGCCTTTGAGGGCAGCCACCTGAAATTTGATTGAAGCGGATAGCTCTTCTTTAGGCATGGGAATCACTCTTCTGCCAAAACCCTGAAGGTCGGGGTAGCCCGGATGTGCCCCTATTTGCACACCGTGGGCAATGGCCAGATCTATGGTTTTTTCAATGTGGTAGGGGTCTCCTGCATGAGCTCCGCAGGCAATATTGCATGAGGTAATGTAAGGGAAAATGGCTGCATCGTTTCCAACGATGTAGTTGCCAAAACTTTCTCCCATATCACAGTTGATATCGACCGATGTCATAGCCCAAATTTATATCAAGATAAAGGGAGTTAGGCATAAAGTCTAACCCGAGCAGGGAAAAGAGGGTAATGCCGTCTCAATGAGGAGCTTTAAAAACGGTGCCTAGCAGGGACGGTCAGTAGTAAGATTCTGTTTGTGTGGCCTGTTTAGGGTTGATCGAAAGGTCCGCTTAGGGGAGTTACATGGCAGCAGTCGTGACCTACCAGAAAGTCGGTTTCCAAAACGATTGTGTTATTCTTCACTCCAAAAAATCGTACTACGGTTCCCTTGCGCTTTATTTCGGAAATGGCAGCATCCGTAATTACCAGGTATTGGCCTTCATGCAATGGCAGTTGATTACTACCATGCAGGTAAATGTTTCCGTTGTCTAAGTTCTTTACATAATAATCGTCCAATAGTATTGGCTGGTTATTGGTTTTTGGGCTATAGGTATAGTGCCGAAACTCTTCGGTGCAAAGCATGTTGACCGGGCAATCGTCAAAACTTGCAGGGTTGTCGACTTCGCAGGCTACCAGCGTTGCAAAGGCAATTATATATATACTGTAAAAGAGCTTTTTCATAGAAATGCCATTTAACCTACTAGACAAGGTTTGGCACTTCAAAGTTGGAATCACTTGCGGATGTACCCGTGTTTTTCGAACCAAATAAAGGCTCTGTCTATGGCATCTCTCATGCTCAGTTCCGGACTATAATCTAACTCCACTTTGGCTTTGGAACCATCGAGAGGCTGGCCTCCTGCCAATACGGCAATTGCTGTGGAGCTTAGTTTTGGTGCTTCTCCGCGAAACAGAGCGTAGCGCGTTTCTTGTAGTCTGGCAATTAACCTGGCCATGGAGAGGGGTATGGTTTTTTTCAAAGGAGGTACATTGGCTCTTTCGCAGATGGCTTCTACCAGGCTATCCATATCGGTATTTTCTCCGGTGATTAGATAGCGTTCACCCACTCTTCCTTTCTCTAAGGCATAAAGCAATCCTCTTCCGGCATCGCGAGCGGCTACTACGTTCCGTTTGCCCCTGATGTAGGCTTTTAGGTTTTGGTTAGCGATTTCTACAATTAGCCGTCCGGTAGTGGGGGCAAAGTCATATTCTCCAAAGGTCATGGATGGAATACCAATAACCAGAGGTAGGCCATCTTTGGCCGCATCGCGAGCCATATCGTCCATTAGCCATTTTACCTGCACATAGGGTGCTGCTGCTTCGGGAATTTTATCGAAAGATTCTTCTTCATTGGCCAGGCCGTCTATTACTTTGGGAAGAACGGCCGCCCCTCCAACATACAAAGCCCTTTTCACTTTGGCCATTTCAATGGCATCGAGAAAGAACTTCATTTGCAACCGTGCTGTTTTAAGCTCCTGTGCCAATGGTTTTGGAGTGGTAGGGTAGTAGGCCGCGCAGTTCACAACCGCATCGAGCCCCTCAAAGGCTTTTATTAAACTACCTCTGTCGTTAAGATCGGCCACCCTCGATTCGAACCTCAGATCGATTACCTTGTTCAGGTCGGTGTTTTGCCTGTGAATAAGCACTAATTCATATTGCCTGATTTGTGCTTCAATGGCCACGTGGTGACCTAACATGCCGGTGCCTCCGAGAATACCTATTTTCATAAGGAAGATGGTTACTAATTGCTCAACAAGCCAAACAGGCTTTGGTTCAATTAGTCTTCGTCATCCTCCTCCTCATCTGCATCGTCATAAGGGTCATCGTCTTCGTCATCCATATCGTCCAGGTCTTCGTTATGCTTTTCGGCATATTCTACACGGATGTCGTCTTTGAGGTTGCCATCTTCATCGTAGTCGTCATCATCTTCAATGATTTGCTGAGCTTCCTCAATGGTCATTCGAACGAGGTAATACTTTTCTTCGGTTTCAAAAGGCAGGGCAGAAACTCTTTTGCCTTCTTTGTTGGTGAAGTAAATCAGATTGTCTTCAAAACCTTCAGGATATTCGAGCTTGATTTGCTCTTGAATATCTTTATCCAACTTCTCAAAATCTTTAATTACGCGGGGTTTTGATGGACTGGGTGAACTCATAGTTTAATGCAAATTTTGAGGCAATTTCAATCTTCTTCTGAAAAAGTCAATAACTGGGTAATAAATTAATGTGATTTTTTTCAGTATCCTGCTCCCAATAAGTCTATATCTGTCTGTAAACCATTGAATTGACTTGGGTAAATCATGATGTAAGGATCCCAAAAGGGGTTTTGTTCAGGGGTTTCGGAGGTGGAGTTGTAAATTCGATTTTCTATGGTTCGGCAATTGAGCTGATGGTAGAAGCCTGGTACTCCTGTTTGAAACAGGCAGAGTGGAAACTCTCCCTGGTCAATTCGTTCGAAGGCTGCTCTCACCAGTAGGGCGCCAAGACCTTGTCCTCTATATTCAGTATTTACACACACAGCACCAAGGCCGAGAACAACAAGCTGTGAGTTGTTCACTCCAATTTTTCGGGGAAAGGACTCGGCATAACCAATAAGCTGTTGATTGTGCCAGATAAAATGACAGGTTTTGTCCGGGTTGCGAGCCATAAAGTCTTGAATTCGGCTTTCGGAGGTGTATGTGCCGGGTTTTGTTGTTGGCCAGGTAGCATCGGTAAGCTCATTGGCTTTTGCCATGTGCTCTTTAATAACCTGTGTGATGTGTTGAGAAACTACCTGAAACATTATTTTACCTCTCTTGCCATTACATTTAAAGCCGCGTCTTTTTCGTGTTTGTTCAAGGCTAGTTCAATAAGCAGATCCAGCAATTCGGCATAACCTATACCCGTAGCCTCCCACATTTTCGGGTACATACTAATATTGGTAAAGCCGGGTAGCGTGTTAATTTCATTGATAAGTATTTCGCCCGCACTGGTCACAAAAAAGTCTACCCGGGCCAGACCATGACAGCCCATTACCTGATAAGCTTTTACGGCTGTTTCCCTGACAATTTCTATTTGTTCATCGGTTATAGACGCAGGTATTTGTGTACTTGAGGCATTGGAGTCTACATATTTCGATTCAAAATCATAAAACTCCGTGTTGGTGATGATTTCTCCGGGCAGGGAGGCTTTGGGTTCTTCGTTGCCCAAAACAGAGCATTCCACTTCTTTGCCCACAATTTGTTGCTCTATTAATACTTTGTGGTCGTAGGAGAGCGCAACCTTCAATTTTTCCTTGTATTCTGTGGCTGAATTAATTTTGAATACGCCCACAGAAGAACCCAGATTGGCGGGCTTTATAAAAACAGGAAGACCCAACTCGGCCTCTACGGTCTCAAAAGTTGGGATATGTTGGGGGCTAGCCATAAGATATGGGGCCACGTGTATGCCGGAATCTCTGAGCAACCGTTTGGTTACATCCTTGTCCATACATGCAGCTGCATCGAGTACATCGCACCCCACAAAGGCAAGGTCTACCATTTTAAAAAGCCCCTGTATTGTTCCGTCTTCACCAAACAAGCCGTGGAGTACCGGAAAGGCTACGTCAAGAGTAGTAATAAGCTCTCCATTTTCTACAGCTATGAGTCGGGCTTTGGGAGACCCCGGCACCAGAACCACCTCTCTGCCCGCTTGCTTATCGTCTATTTCTGTTTCTTGAATTAAATACCAATGCCCTGAAGTATCGATTTTTATAATGAAAAGAGAGTATTGGCTTCTATCTAAATGTTTAAGAATGCTTTTGGCTGAGAGTATTGATATTTCGTGTTCGGTAGATTTACCGCCAAAAACGATAGCTAAGTTATGTGTAGGCATGGATTTAAAATAAAAATTTGATTAAGCGAATCCGAATGACCTTGTGATATCACAAGTTGCTACTACAGAAGGCCTTGATCAATTATTTTAAGGTCTATTACCCCTTAATAACCGTCTGCTTGCTTTCTCGCACCTTATGCTCAGTGGTCTGTTTCCGAATCGGCATTCAAGTAAGGTAAGAACGCACAAATTTCACATGCTTATAAAGGATTAATTAAAAAGTTCTTTTCAAATTTGTTTTGATTTTCTGGCTTGCTCAACAGGTTGCAAAACGTACAAGATGATCAGTGGGTTGACTGGGTTGATTCACTGGCAGACAACGACTATGTTGTTATAGATGATTTTCTGGATGACTCCCTGTATAGGGCGGTGCGTTCGTTCTTTCTTAAAAAGCTGGGGCACGATGAGTTTGACCCGGCCGGAATTGGAGCTTTGGCCGATCACCACCTGGATAAAAGCCGGAGGGGAGACCATGTATACTGGCTCGATTCGAGTGTGGATTTGGAGCTGACTGATGTGTTCGTGGTGATCAGAGAGTTGATCGACAAGCTTAACCGGTTCTGCTACCTTGGTATTGCTGATTTTGAATCTCATCTGGCCTATTACCCGAAAGGCACTTTTTATGAGAAGCATGTAGACCAGTTTAAGGGTCGGAATAATCGGCTCATCTCAATGATTATTTACCTGAATGAAGGCTGGAAGCCCGGTGATGGAGGAGAACTGAAGTTGTATCTGGGGAACAGAGAAAAGCTGATTGAGCCATTGGCCAAACGTATAGTATTGTTCAAAAGTGATGTGCTTCCGCATGAAGTAATGACCACGCATGTTGGCCGATACAGTCTTACCGGTTGGCTTCTTAAGAATCCGGCAGATTTGGGTTTCCTCTTAGGTTAATCTCCTTTTTCACTCTGAGTTTAGCAAAGGGCCTTATCGGTACAAGACCGGCAGAGAGGTTCCGGCCTCGTTTACTAAGATAGGTGGGGGAGACTATATTTAGTGGCGATGGTGCCTTCAGCATGGTTCTCTGAAAGTATCGGTGGGGTGCTAGTTTCAGGAAAACGGATTTATTCAGAATTACTATCTTCCGAAATGAAGTCTAGATTCTGGAACTACATTTTTTGGCTCATTATTGCTGCTGCTTTTATAGGCCCTGGAACGGTAACAACTGCAGCTTCTGCCGGAGCAGGCCATGGGTTACAGTTGCTCTGGGCTCTTCTTTTTTCTACCCTGGCCTGCATGGTGGTACAAGAGGCTGCGGCCCGCGTAGCCATTGTGTCCGGTAGGAGCCTCGGGCAAGCTATATTGGCCAGATATTCCAATGTTACTTTCGTATGGTTTATTGGTATCTCCATTTTTTTTGGGTGTTTGGCCTATGAGGCCGGCAATATGCTGGGAGCCATATCAGGGTTGGCATTGCTCAATCTGGCCATACCGCAGTGGGTATTTACTTCCATCATAGCGGTGAGCTCTTTTCTGCTTCTTTATTTTGAAAAAACCCGTTTAGTGCCTCAGCTGCTGGGTGCTATGGTGGCCATTACGGGTATTGGGCTTTTTTATGCAGCTCTTAGCGTACCTGCCGATTGGTCCGGGCTGGCCTCCGGTCTTTTTGCGCCACAACTTCCGGAGGGTTCTACTTTACTTGTGTTGGGGTTAATTGGCACTACCATAGTACCATATAATATTTTTCTGGGCTCCGGTTTGGCCGAAGGTAAAGAGTTACGTTCGGTAAGGTCAGGACTTGTTTTTTCCATTGCCTTGGGAGGTTTGGTCTCTATGGCTGTGTTGGTGGTAGGGACGAGTATTTCCGGAGATTTTAGCTTTGAAAGGCTGTATGAACAGCTGGTGGCTCAGCACGGCCAAATTATGGGTTATGTTTTTGCATTCGGTCTTTTTGGTGCTGGTTTTACCTCTACCATTACTGCTGCACTAGCCGGGGCTCTAACCATAAAGAGTGTGCACAAGGCCGGAGCAGGTTGGACAGAAAAGACAGGGAAGTTTAAAGCCTTGTGGGCTACTATCATTGTGGTTGGTTTTGCTTTTGGAGTTTCCGGGGTTAAACCTATACCGGTGATTATTGCCGCTCAGGCGGCTAACGGTCTCATTTTACCGGTACTAACGTTTGCCTTATGCGTGCTTTGCAATGGTAAAACTATGGGGAGCTATACGAACAGTTTCTGGCTCAACACGGCTATGTTTATAACCCTATTTGTCACTTCAATAATTGGGCTGATCAATGTATTCAAGGCCTTTCATACCGTGCTCCAGGAGAGTTTTAGCTTTTCTGGAATTAACCAATGGCTCATTATTGGTCTGTCTGCCGCGGTATTGCTGTTCACATACTTTCAGGTAAGGAAGGAAAGAAAGCTTAACATTTAGTTGACGTTAAAATTAAAGACAAAACTGGCGCGGCTGGGAAGGAGCCAGTAAATTTGGCGTATGCAAAATAAATTCTGGCTTTTTGGCCTTTTGGTATTCATTCTATCTGCTTGTGGAGGAGATAGCTCAGACCCGACTCCAACCCCCGATCCGGAACCGGAAGTCATCGATTTTAGCAGTTGCCTGACCAATGTTTCTGATCAAACTCTGGAGGTGGTAACATGGAACGTAGAAAATTTCCCTACACTGGCCACTACGGTAGATATGGTGGAAATGATTATTGAGCAGTTTGATGCCGATATTATTGCCCTGCAGGAAATCAGATCGGTTGCAGATTTTAATAACCTGGTAGCGGAAATGACTGGTTGGTCAGGTCATGTAGAGCATGTAAGCGGAAGTTCACAACGGTTGGCCTTTTTGTATAAAGACAGCGAAATAACCGTGATTGACCAACCAAGAAATCTCTACCCTGAAGACACAGAAGATTATGATAATGCCTTTACTTCCGTAAGAAGACCTCTTTATGTAAAGGTTGAACATAGCAGTGGCATGCAGGTAGACCTAATCAATGTCCACTTGAAGTGCTGCAGTGGTTCGGAAGATCGTAGAAGAAGAGCCTCGGTACTCATTAAGGAATACATTGATGAAAACCTGCCCAATAATAATGTAATCTTTTTGGGTGATTTTAACGATGAAATTGTGGATCAGCAAGACAATGTTTTTCAGAACTTTATAGATGATGCAGACAACTATTTGTTTGCTACCATGTCCATAGCCAATGGGCCTTCCAGCCACTGGTCTTATCCGTCCTGGCCCAGTCAAATCGATCAGATTTTAATTTCCAATGAGCTTTTTGATAATGAAATACTTACTCAAACCATTCGGCTAGACGAGTGTTATACCGATTATGAGAACAAGGTGTCTGACCATAGACCAGTGTTGATTAAGCTGTCGACCAATTAAACTTTTTATAGATAATAGTGTAGCAGGCCCGGAGTAGCTTCTCCAGGCCTGTTTTGTTTGTGCCTGTTTGTATTTGTTTTATCCACCTCTTGGTGAAGTATTTCAAATCTGGCACAGGAATTGGTAAATGAGTTTTCGTCAAAAACTCAAAATATCAATCATGAAAAAAAGTTTTCTATTTCTAATGCTCCTGTTGTTTGCAACAGGCCTTGCAAAAGCCCAACAATTTGTAGAACCTTTTGCCGATTTTTGGAGCGAAAAGGAGTGTTATTTGGTGACTACCAATGGAGATACTCTGCTGGGTACCATGAGAAGCATGACTAATGAACGGGGTTATATAACCCGGTTGAGCATGCAAGATAGCCAGGGGGTTATCCACAAATTCAGAGCAGCACAAGTACAACGTTTTGCTGTAAAGCCCGGAGCACTTGCCAAGCTTTCTACCATTAATGAGAAAGGAACTTCCGTTCGGCACATTGCTAAAACAGATTATAACGATATCCTGGATCGGGATTGGATTATCTTCGATCAGCAGTCTATGCCCAGAACTAAACAGCGTGTGGCTTTGCTCCAATTGCTCAACCCCGAAACGGATGAACACATCAAGGTATATGATCACATGAACGGATCTAAGTCTATGCCAATAAGGATTTTGGGTATTCCTATTGTGGGAGGAGAGGAGAGAACTTATTGGGTAGTTAAAGACGATGCCGACCCGGTGATAGTGAGGAAAGCGCGATTTAAGAAAGCCTTTAAAGAGTTGTTTGCCGATGAACCGATGTTGGTCGCTTCAGCTAAACGCAAACCTAAGTTCAAAGACTTCGCTCAGTATATAAGCTTCTACAATCAGTTAAAATCTGGTGAGCTCAGTGCTAAAAAATAGAGGATACGTTGTCTCAAAAGCTACGGTTCTCGTCATTCCCAGCTTGACTGGGAATCCCTATCAGTCTTTGGAGTCATTATAGGGAGATCTCCTCCCGATTTATCGGGAACGGAGTCGGGAATGACGGTTAGCTTTTGAGACAGCCTCTTTTTTATCTCATTATATCCTCAAAAACCTTCTTTACATATTCGGTAATGAAGGAGAGGTATTCGAAATGGACCGTTTCATAGGTGTCGGTAGAGCGATGATAGTGTGGAGTGGTGTCTCCGTTTTTGTACTCTTCTGTAATACCGGTTGCCGCAAAACCTAGCTGTCTGAATGACCTGTGGTCTGTGGAGGTGACATCCGAAATTTGAATAGGAAAGGTATAGTTAAATTCTCCAGCCACCTTTGTATACAGATCCAAAATGTGTTCAGCCGGAACCTCAAGCTCAATACCTCTGTCTCCATCTTCGTCCCAACCCAGTTGGTCGATGGTATGGACAGAAATTACATTCAGTTTTTCTTCGAGTAACTTTTTTGCATACGCCTTGCTGCCTATAAGTCCTCGCTCTTCTTCATCGAAGAAAACGATCTTAAGGTTGTAGTTTCTAGTTTCCAACGAAGCCACATGTTTGGCTACGGAATAGGCTAATGCTACTCCGGTAGCATTGTCATTCGCACCCGGGCAGTCCTTTACACTATCGTAATGAGCACCTATAACAATCCACCGATCGGTTTGGGATGTGGCGAAAATAGTACCAACCACATTGTTTCCTGTAGGGCTGTAGTTATCAATTTCCGATTCATCACAGAATTCGCCAATCAGACCTTTCAAGTACTCGGCCGTAATTTTTCGCGATTCTTGCGTATACCTGTCTTTGAGCTGTACATTGGCCCTAATGGGTTTGTGGCCCGTAAGTCTGGCCAGCAATTCTTTCTGTTCGTTGAGCGCACTTTGTTGACCAAAAGAGGCCAGAGGAATAAGAACCAATAGTAATAAGCTGAGCGATGTTCTAATCATGGTATAGGTTGTTTGTCTAAAGATATGGCTTCACAGGCAAGCCGTGAGTACAGACTGAAGATTTTTTGAGAATTCTATGGTGAACTGGTTTTGAAAAGTTCTTTGAGAGCATCTGTGTGTTTTTTGTCAGGTGAATACTCCATTCGTATCAAATTCTTAAAATTCTATTTGCATTCAAAAATTCCTTTTCTAGTTTTGGCACCATAATGAAAAGAACAAACAGAAATAACGCTTGGTGGTGGCACGTAACGGAACTCCGGTAACGTGAACTAAGTGCTATTTCTAAAAAATAAAGAAAGCCCGCAGTTCATGCGGGCTTTTTTCGTTTACAGGCCTCAGAGTCCCTTGCATGAGACATTGAGGTTGAAACAGAATACCCGATCAGAGTCTCCCGAAGAGGACTCTGATGAGAAGCCCCTAAATCGCCTAAAGGGGACTTTTAGAGATGAGATTAAATGGCTGCACTCTCCCGATGCTCGGGAAGGGCTGAGGGTTAAAATGACATAAGAGAATGAACAAAATTAAACTCAATACTACCTACAAAAAGCTACTGGCCGATACGGTAACGCCAGTAAGCATTTACCTGAAGCTACGCGATAAATACCAGAATGCCATTTTGCTGGAAAGCTCTGACTATCATGGAGATGATAACAGTTTCTCTTACATCTGCTGTGAACCTATTGCCAGGTTAATGGTAAAGGACTCTAAGTTCGAAATGAGCTTGCCCGGTCATTCAGAGCACGGTAAGGTTGAAGGCAATCAGGTGGCAGCTAAGCTCTCGGAATTTGCCGCTTCATTCGAGCCAGACTCCAGCGAATTTAAGTTTATTAACAACGGACTCTTTGGTTATATCGGATACGATGCGGTTCAGTATTTCGAACAGATTCCGGTGACCGAAGGAAAGACCGATGAATACGAAATTCCCGACTTGCTCTATCATGTCTATCGCTATGTCATTGCCATAGACCATTTTAAAAATGAGCTTTACCTTTTCGAACATTCACCGGAAGGCACGGAGCCAAAAGGTATTCAGTCTATTGAGACCTTGGTGAAGAATAAGAACTATCCGTCTTATGAGTTTGCTCCACAGTCAGAAGAAGTTTCTAATTATACCGATGAAGAATTCCTTTCGATCATCGATGAAGGTATGAAACATTGCTTCCGTGGCGATGTGTTTCAGATTGTGCTTTCCAGAAGATTTCAGAGTCGGTTTAAGGGAGATGAGTTCAACGTGTATCGTGCGTTGAGGTCAGTCAATCCTTCACCATACTTATTCTATTTCGACTTTGGAAGTTTCAAAATCTTTGGTTCATCGCCAGAAGCTCAGTTGGTGATTAAAGACCGTAAGGCAACAATCCACCCAATTGCAGGGACTTTTAAACGTACTGGAAATGATGAGGCAGATGCTGAACTGGCCAAGAAGCTTCATGCCGATCCGAAAGAAAATTCTGAGCATGTGATGCTAGTCGACTTAGCCAGAAATGACCTGAGCAGAGCTGGTTCAAATGTTCAGGTAGATACTTACAAAGAAATTCAATACTACTCGCACGTAATTCATCTGGTTTCCAAAGTAACAGGAACCTTATCTGATGATATGCAATCGACCCAGATGGTGGCGGGTACTTTCCCTGCCGGAACCTTGAGTGGAGCGCCAAAAGTTCGGGCCATGCAGCTCATCAATACCAATGAAAAAACGAGGCGAGGCTATTATGGTGGGGCCATCGGTTTTATGGGCTTTAACGGAGATTTCAATCACGCCATTATGATCCGTTCCTTCCTGACTAAGAACAACACTTTGTTTTATCAGGCAGGTGCCGGAGTAGTAGCCAAATCGAATAGAGAATCAGAATTACAAGAAGTAAATAATAAACTGGCTGCCTTGAGAAAGGCCATTGAGCTGGCGAAAGAAATTCGCTAGTTATCAGTATATCAGAAATCAGTAAAAAGTAGACATGCGCACATTTAAAGAATTGGAAGCTTGGAGACAGGCAAAACCTTAAGCCCCTGATAACTGATATACTGATCCACTGATCACTTATAAAGACAATGAAAATACTCATACTAGATAACTACGATTCATTCACCTATAACCTGGTGCATTACCTGAGGGAGCTTGGGTATGGAGCGGAGATGGATGTTTTTCGCAACGATCAGATTGCTCTGGAAGCAGTCGATCAATACGATAAAATACTCTTGTCGCCTGGCCCGGGTATACCGGAGGAAGCAGGCATTCTTCTGCCATTGATTAAACAATATGGTAGTAAGAAAAGCATACTAGGCGTTTGTTTGGGGCATCAGGCAATTGCTGAGTCTTATGGTGCTAAGCTTTACAATATGCCACAAGTATTGCATGGGGTGTCCAGCCAAGTGCGGGTGCTAGATAAACAAGACAGACTGTTCAAGGAGATTCCGGAGAGCTACACCATTTGCCATTACCATAGCTGGAATGTAGATAAAGCCAATTTGGGCCAGGAAATTAAGGTGACTGCCGAAGATGAATTCGGGGAAATCATGGCCATCAGTCATAAAGAATATGATGTGAAAGGCGTGCAGTTTCATCCGGAGTCTATTATGACGGAGTATGGGCATCAGTTGCTGCGCAACTGGATGGAGTAAACAGTTATCAGTAAACAGTAGGCACATGAGAACATTTAAAGAGTTGGAGGTTTGGAAGCAAACTAGAGAATTAAGAAAGGAAATTGCTCAATTGGTGAAGAGGTTTCCAACGGATGAAAAATATAAACTAACCGATCAAATGATTAGGGCAGCTAGGTCAGTCACAGCAAACATTGCAGAAGGTTATGGACGGTTTCATTATCAGGAGAACATTCAATTCTGTAGAATTTCCAGAGGTTCCTTAACGGAGCTTCAAGATCATCTTACGGTTGCTGTCGATGAGGGGTATATTGATGAGAGTGAGGAGAAATTGTTTGACATCAGGATAGAGGAGTGCATTCGAATTCTCAATGGTTACATCAACTACCTGTTGAAATCTAAACTGACTAAACCCTAATTACTGATTAACTGATCTACTGATAACCGATCACTGTTCAACTAATAACAATGAAAGAAATACTAAATCAACTCATAGAATATAAGTCGCTAGATAAGCAGACAGCAAAGGAGATACTCATTAATCTAGCACAGGGTAAATACAACCAAAGTCAGGTGGCGGCCTTTCTTACGGTTTACCTGATGCGAAGCATTACTGTAGAGGAACTTGAGGGGTTCCGCGATGCAATGCTCGATTTGTGCGTTCCTGTGGAGATTCCGGAATACGATGCCATTGACCTTTGCGGAACAGGTGGAGACGGAAAAAACACCTTTAATATTTCCACCTTGTCGTCATTTATTGTAGCGGGAGCAGGGCAAAATGTGGCTAAGCACGGTAACAATGGAGTTTCATCTGTTTCGGGCTCCTCGAATTTAATGGCACATTTCGGTTATGAGTTCACTAACGACCTTGGCAAGCTGAGGAAGAGTTTGGACGAATGTGGGTTGTGTTTCTTACACGCACCATTGTTTCATCCAGCTATGAAGAATGTAGCTCCAATTCGAAGAGATTTAGGGGTGAAAACCTTCTTCAATATGTTAGGGCCAATGGTGAATCCATCCTTCCCTAAAAAGCAGTTGGTAGGAGTATTCAGCCTTGAATTAGCCAGACTTTACGGTTACTTATATCAGAAAACCGACAAACACTTTGTGATACTTCATGCTTTAGATGGTTATGATGAAATCTCACTGACCGGAGCATTCAAAAAGATCACCAACGACAAAGAAGAAATCGTAAATCCTGAAGAAATGGGTCTTCAAACTATACAGCCTGAAGCTATTTTTGGTGGAGAAACCGTTGAAGAGTCGGCTAAAATATTTGAAAACATATTAAAAGGAGAAGGTACTAAACCACAAAATGAAGTGGTGATTGCGAACGCAGCTATGGCTATTCAGTGCGGAAAAGGAGTTTCTAGTGATGATGCACTAGGCATGGCTCGAGAATCGCTCGAAAGCGGAAAAGCATTGAAAACATTCAGAAAAATTTTAGAAATCAGTTAAACAGTGAACAGTAAACAGTGAACAGTATATCAGAAATCAGTATGCTGAATGTAAAGCTGATGCCCTGATAACTGATAACTAATACCTGATAACCAAACAAAATGGATATACTACAAAAAATCATCGCGCATAAACACAAGGAAGTAGAGGAGAGAAGGTCGCTTTACACAGAGAAACTGTTGGAACAAAGCATCTACTTTGAGGGCAAACCAATATCACTGAAGAAGTATTTGTTGCGAGAAGACAAGTCGGGCATTATTGCCGAGTTCAAGCGTCAGTCGCCCTCTAAAGGGGTGATTAACGCTCATGCTCCTGTAGAAAGAACAACCATCGGTTATATGCAGGCAGGTGCATCGGCACTATCGGTGTTGACCGACTCTGAGTTCTTTGGAGGAAGCAGCGAAGACCTGAGCACAGCCAGAAAGTTCAACTTTTGTCCGGTACTTAGGAAAGACTTTATCATTGATGAATATCAGATTGTCGAAGCCAAATCTATCGGTGCCGATGCCATTTTGCTTATCGCAGCGGCTTTAGAACCTAGAAGATTGAAGGAATTGGCCGCTTTCGCCAAGAGCTTTGGTTTAGAAGTGCTGATGGAAGTTCACAATCAGGAAGAATTGGAAAACAACCTGAATGAACATCTGGATGTGGTGGGAGTGAATAACCGTAATCTTAAAACCTTCGAGGTATCTATAGAAACCAGCAAGGCTTTAGCTCCATTGATTCCGAACGACTTTGTGAAAATATCGGAAAGTGGCATTAGTGATCCAGCCACAATCATCGACCTAAGGACTCATGGATTCCAAGGCTTTTTGATTGGTGAAACCTTTATGAAAACGGGCAGGCCGGAAAGGGCGGCAGCGGAATTCATCGATTCTCTAAATCGTAAATTGGTTAATGGTTAATACGTTAATCGTTGAATAGGGGAAATAGTAAATACACACACAATGGATGTAAGAAGCTTTATGGATTTAGATTGCTGGAAGGTGGCAAGAGAGTTTAGAAATAGAATATCAATGTTAGCAAAGTCTTTTCCAGTGGAAGAAAAGTACGGTTTAACCAACCAGATAAAACGCTCTTCTCGCTCTGTGACGGCTAATATTGCAGAAGGGTATGGTAGATTTCATCATCAAGAGAACATACAGTTCTGTAGAATGTCAAGAGGGTCTTTGACTGAAACCCTTGATCATTTAACTGTGGCTTTAGATGAGAAATATATTTCTGAGGATCAATTCTTTGACTTTAAAGCAGAATTAGAAAGGTGTCTGAAGGTTCTAAACGGTTACATCAATTACCTCCGAAAGCTTAAGTCTAGCACAAAATGATGCTTAGTATTAAACGATTAACCAATAACGATTAACCAAAATGAAACTCAAAGTGTGCGGCATGAGAGAACCTCACAACATCCAACAGCTGCTGGAGTTGGAGCCTGATTTCATGGGTTTTATTTTCTTCGAGCGTTCTAAGCGATTTGCACTTGATCTCGATAAGGAGTTGCTTCAGAGCTTCCCCGAATCAGTAAAGAAGGTGGGAGTCTTTGTCAATTCACCGATTCAAGAGTTAAAGGATAAGGTAAAGGAGTATAAGCTGGATTATGTTCAGCTGCATGGTGATGAATCGGTTGAGTATGTGGGAGAGCTTTTTGCAATTGGTATTAAGGTAATCAAGGTGTTTTCAGTGGGTGAGGAGTTTGATTTCGACCGGATGAAACCATATAAGGGATTGGTAGACTTCTTCCTTTTCGATACAAAAGGGAAGGAAAGAGGAGGCAATGGTGTGGTATTCAATTGGGAGGTATTAAATGACTATTCCTATGACGTGCCATACTTCTTAAGCGGTGGCATCGACTTGGAGAATATCAATGACATGTCAAGTCTTAAGGTTCAACCTTATGCGATTGATGTAAACTCTAAGTTTGAGTTGGAGCCAGGCTTGAAGGATATAGAGCAAGTGAAAATGCTCAAGGAGATTTTAAAATAGAACGTCACTGCGAGGCACGAAGCAGTCTCCTCAAATGGATAAGGAGATTCCCACGGTCGTCCCGAATCATCGGGACTCCCTCGCAGTGACGTAACAAAATAGATTATGAAAATAAAAGTAGACGAACGAGGGTATTATGGCAGATTCGGAGGGGCGTACATCCCAGAAATGCTATACCCAAATGTGGAAGAGTTAAGAGATAACTACGAAGCCATTACTTCAGATCCGGACTTTAAGAAACAGTTCGATCAGTTATTGAAAGACTATGTGGGCAGGCCAACACCGCTTTATCTGGCGGAAAGGCTTTCTGAGCA
The DNA here is from genome assembly GCF_002336325.1 of Roseivirga sp. UBA1976. Classification (NCBI taxonomy): domain Bacteria; kingdom Pseudomonadati; phylum Bacteroidota; class Cytophagia; order Cytophagales; family Roseivirgaceae; genus Roseivirga; species Roseivirga sp. UBA1976. The sequence goes on from NZ_DDDQ01000024.1 coordinate 23,936, forward strand.
TTATGGTGCCAAAATATATCTCAAACGAGAGGACCTTTGCCACACTGGGGCTCATAAAGTGAATAATACCATCGGGCAAATTCTACTCGCTCAGCGATTGGGCAAGAAGAAAATCATTGCCGAAACTGGAGCAGGTCAA
>NZ_DDDQ01000024.1:24373-28739 GCF_002336325.1 Roseivirga sp. UBA1976
AACTGGAGCAGGTCAACATGGTGTGGCTACGGCTACGGTTTGTGCGCTGATGGGTGTGGAGTGCATCGTATATATGGGTGAGGTAGATATGGCGCGTCAAAAGCCAAATGTGGAGCGTATGCGTATTCTGGGAGCGGAGGTTCGTCCTGCAACCAGCGGAAGCAAAACACTCAAAGATGCCACTAATGAAGCCATGCGTCATTGGATCAACAACCCAACCGACACACACTACATCATCGGTTCTGTAGTTGGACCGCACCCTTATCCAGAAATGGTTGCCAGATTTCAGTCGGTTATCAGTGCAGAAATCAGAACCCAGTTGAAGGAGAAAGAGGGCACTGAATTACCAAACTACGTAGTCGCTTGTGTGGGCGGAGGTAGCAATGCTGCAGGAGCCTTCTACAACTATTATGACGATGAAGAGGTGGCCTTAGTAGCCGTTGAAGCAGCTGGTTTGGGTAATACCACTGGTAAAAGTGCTGCTACGACTACGCTGGGTAAGCCGGGCATTTTGCACGGAAGTAAAACGCTTCTCATGCAGACAGAAGATGGTCAGGTGGTTGAGCCTTATTCAATCTCTGCCGGACTAGATTATCCGGGAATTGGTCCCGTGCATGCGCATCTGTTCGAAACAGGTAGAGCAACTTTCTACAGTGTAACTGATGAAGAAGCCATGAAAGCAGGGATTCAACTTAGCCGACTGGAGGGAATTATTCCGGCTATTGAATCGGCCCATGCCTTTGCAGCCCTAAATCAGATGTCATTGAAATCAGATGATCTCGTTGTGGTCAACCTTTCCGGTAGAGGAGACAAGGATTTGGAGACTTATATTAAATGGGGGAAGTATTAAACGAATACTAAGTATTGAGTACAGAGTACTGAGACAGCCTAGTGAATTTATTTGGTTTTGTGAACACCATTGGCTCCTTCTCTATTTGGAGAAGGCGGGGGATGAGGCCAAATAAAAAATATTCACAAAACAAATGAATGAACTGAGTTAGAGAATAGACTAAATAAAGAACGTCACCCTGAACTTGTTTCAGGGTCTGCAAATTGGAAGATGCTGAAACAAGTTCAGCATGACGAATCAAAAAGAGATAGTGAGCAAAGCAGAAATGAATCGAATAGAAAAACTTTTTCAGACCAAGCCTAACCGCGTGCTGAATGTGTACTTCACGGCTGGTTACCCTAAGCTGGATGATACAGTGAGCATACTCAAGGCTCTGGAGGCATCTGGTGCTGACCTGATCGAAATAGGCATTCCGTTTTCCGATCCGGTAGCCGATGGGCCAACCATTCAGGCTAGCAATGATGTGGCGCTGAGCAATGGCATGACTCTGAAACTCCTGATGGAGCAACTGAAGGACATCCGAAACCAGGTGAGTGTGCCGATTGTACTGATGGGTTATATCAACCCGATAGTGCAATATGGAATCGAGCGCTTTTGTGAAGACTGTGCCGCACGCGGAATTGATGGTCTCATTCTACCTGACTTGCCAATGCATGAGTATTTGGAAGTATACAAACCAATCTTTGAAAAGAATGGCTTGCTGAACACCTTCCTCATCACTCCCCAGACTTCAGAAGCCCGGATCAGAGAGATTGACAACAACACCAGCGGATTCATTTACATGGTTTCTTCTGCTAGTACAACAGGTGCAAAAAGCGGCATTTCGGAAGAACAGGAAGCTTACTTCAAACGAGTTAATGGAATGGGACTGAAGAACCCTCGATTGATTGGCTTTGGTATTTCCAATAAAGAAACCTTCGACAAAGCCTGTGAAAACGCCAATGGAGCCATTATTGGCAGTGCGTTTATTAAGGTGCTGGGGCTGGAAGGAGATATGGAAGCCAACATTAATGAATTCGTCAATGGAGTTATTCGTTAATCGTTATTGGTTAATATCACTTCTAGTATTGCCAGTTTTAGGTGCTTGTTCAGACTCTCAAATCATTGATTATGGTGAGTTCGAGATTGAGGTGCCTCTCGATTGGAAGACTGTATCAATACAAGGTATTGATAGTGACGTAGGAGGGCTGATTACTTCTGAAGGTGATACTTTAATATATGACTTAGGTTGGTATACTTTTGATCCTGAAGAAGAAGACGTTGAATTTCAATATAACCTTGTGTATTTGGAGGGTCTGAAGGCTAATGAAGAAGTCGATATTGATTCCTTATACGAAAGAAGGATCGATATAAAGCATTCTTATGAAACGGCAGAAATTGATTGCTTTAAAGCCAAATTAGTTATGCCATTAGATAGTCTTGGGCTTTTCACTGGAGTGTTCATTGATAGCTTGAGTGTTTCTGATGGAGGTGTAACCAAGTTTGGTTTTTATGGAACTGACTTGGATAAGAGGATTCAACAAGAGTTTATTTCAGCTATAAGAAGCATTTCTTTTAAAAATTTCTGTAAAAAGTAGACGATCAACGATCAGCCAATAACGAATAACCAAAATCATGATTATACAATTCGAACAAGACATAAACGAGAGCCAGAAAGAAGCGATCATTAACCGCATTAAAGGTCTTAAATACAAGCCAACCGAGGTGAAAACCCAAAAGGGAACGTACCTGATTGGTATTGGCAAGAAGAATTTCGATATCCGATCCATTGGTTCAATGGATGGAATTAAGGACATCCACATTGTTTCGGATGACTACAAACTCGTTTCGAAAAAGTGGAAGGTCAATCATACGACCATCGACTTAGGTGGGGGAGTAAAGATTGAGGAAGGTGGTTTTCAGATTATGGCCGGACCTTGCTCCATTGAGGGTGAGGAGCAGATCAGGAAAACCATTGCTCACCTGAAGGAAAATGGCGTGTCTATCATGCGTGGAGGTGTGTTCAAGCCGAGAAGTTCTCCCTATGCTTTCCGTGGAATGGGCATTGACGGCCTGAAACTATGGTATGAACTAGCCAAAGAAGCCGGAATTAAGATTGTCACTGAGGTAATGCAGGTTTCTCAGATTGAAGAAATGGATCCTTATGTCGATATCTACCAAGTGGGAGCACGGAATACCCAGAACTTTAACTTACTGGACGAATTAGGTAAGAACACCGACAAGCCTGTGATGATCAAGCGAGGTATTTCTGGAACTATCGATGAGCTTTTGTACTCTGCCGAATATGTGTTCTCAGCAGGCAATGAGCGCCTTTTGCTTTGCGAAAGAGGTATCAGAACCTACGAGAAAGCTACGCGAAATACAATGGATTTGAATGCGATTGCTGTACTCAAGGAAAAAACCCATCTGCCCGTAATTGCCGATCCATCGCACGGAATCGGTATTCGTGATTTTGTGGAGCCAATCGCTTTAGCCAGCATTATGGCCGGAGCCGATGGAGTAATCTACGAAACCCATGAAAAACCGGAAGAGGCCTATTCAGACGGTCAGCAAACTTTGAACTTCCCTGAATCCGCCAAGCTGATTGATCGGATGAAGAAGACTTTTGCCTTGAGGGAGAGTTTTTAAAAACTGGTATTGAGCCTGCCTGCCGGTAGGCAGGTATTGCGTAGAGCGTATTGAGACTATTTCGGAACGTCACCCTGAACCAGTTTGCCGACAGGCAGGCTTGTTTCAGGGTCTTTCTAATGGTAGATGCTGAAATAAATTCAGCATGACGAAGTAATACTTTTATAGCTCAATTCGAGCATTATGCTCTTTAATCAGCTCTAAATACTCGTCTGCCACAAACTTTTCAGGGGTAAAGCTTTTCACTCTTTTCTTGGACTGTTCTTGTCGGGTTATGCTTCGGGCAAAGCGCCTGATTCCATCAAGATCATTAAGAATTAGTCCTGGAACTTCAACGTTTTTACCGTCTCCTCCTTTAGCTACCATGGTAAAGTAAGAAGAGTTGCAATGCTTAGTCACTCCAGTTTGGATGTTTTCCGATTCAACCCTAACACCAATCACCATAGATGTGCGTCCTGTATAATTGATTGAGGCTTTTAGTGTGACCAATTCACCTACTTCGATTGGATTCAAGAAATCCACACGGTTTACCGATGCCGTTACACAATACTGTCCGGAATGCTTAGAAGCACAGGCAAAAGCCACCTGGTCCATTAGATTGAGAATGTAGCCTCCGTGAATTTTACCACTGAAATTGGAGTGGGAGGGAAGCATTAATTGAGAAAGTGTGATTTGCGATTCGGAGATGGTTTTAAAAGACATAGAATGGTTCAAAGTTTAATGTTTAATCTGAGTTCGATGTAAGTAAGTAGTAAAATATCCCCTCTTAGGACGTCATTGCGGAATTTTTCTGTGAATACTTCACATACGCAAAGGAAAATATCCGTAATCTCATTTAGGCTCTGTTGAGATACCGGATAAAACAGCCCTTTTTGAGAGTTTAAGGCC
>NZ_DDDQ01000182.1:0-2758 GCF_002336325.1 Roseivirga sp. UBA1976
AATATTTTGTAAGATTATTACTTTACAACATAACTAATTCTTTTCGATTTAACTATTAGGGCTACTTACTTAGATTGAATGACCCATGTTTTGACACTTTGCCGCCATTTACGTCTCTACAAATGATTCTGATAAGGGTTGCCAAGACACAGCTGGAAACTTAAGTGGTTTATTTACTTCTATGTGATCTAAATAGGTATAATTATTTATTTGTCACTACGAACTCAGTACCACCTTCTTCAGCAGGCTGAAAAATGAATTTGATAGTGCCTTTAATATCTTTCTTCACTTGGCTAAGCACCATATTCAACTACCACAATCAAGTAAGCCTAAGACAGAAATTAATTCAGAGACTTCTATCTGCTCAATAATTGGGCAGAAGAAGCTAACGGATCGTAATGAACAGAAGGCTCAGGACACTCATATTTCAGCCGACCTAAGCTTGGCACTGTATTCCTTCACTGTATTAATGAAGACTTTTACCTTGTTAGGATCGATATCAGGATATACCCCATGACCTAGATTGGCAATGTGTCTGCCTGTACCAAACTCATCGAGCATTTTCTTAGTAGCCTTTTCAATCTCAATATCAGGAGCGTAGAGAGCACACGGATCGAGGTTACCTTGTAAGGTTTTGTCTTCGCCAATTAATCTGCGAGAGCTTTGAATGTCCATGTTCCAGTCTAGCCCAATAGTTTCACAATTCAGGTGGCGCATTTCAGACCTGGCAAAGTACGCTCCTTTGCTAAACACCGTAACCGGCACTTCGGTAATCGCATCGCAAATTTCAGCAATGTACTTCATGGAGAAGCGTTGGTATTGTTCTGGCCCCAGTATGCCTGCCCAAGAGTCGAACACCTGCACAAGGTCGGCCCCGGCTTCAATCTGGGCTTTCAAATATTCAATGGTAGAGTCGGTTATTAGCTTCAACAACTGATCAGCCATTAGCGGATCGTTATAGAGCATTCTCCTTGCTTTGGAGAAGGTTTTACTTCCGTGTCCTTCTACCATGTAACAAAAAATTGTCCATGGAGCACCGGCAAAGCCAATTAAAGGTACTCTGCCGTTAAGCTCTTTTTTAGTGATTTTAATGGCCTCCAGCACATAACCTAAGTCGCTTTTGGCATCAGCTTTTTTGAGCGCTTTAAGATCATCATCAGTAGAAATGGTTTTGGGGAACCTCGGCCCCTTTTTTTCCACCATTTCGTAGGGTAGTCCCATGGCCTCCGGAATTACCAGAATGTCGGAGAAAATAATAGCAGCATCGACACCTAAAATGTCTACCGGCTGGATGGTTACTTCTGCCGCCAGTTCAGGCGTTTGAGCCAGCTCAATAAATCCGCTAAGTTTGTTGCGTACTGCTCTGTATTCCGGTAAGATTCTACCTGCCTGACGCATCAACCAAACCGGTGTCCGCTCAACTTTTTCACCCTTTGCCGCTCTGATCAGTAGATCGTTCTGTAATTCCATGCCGCAAAGATAGAAATTGTTTCCGCTAGTAAAGCCGCGTTTTTCAATTCTTCAATGCTTGGTAGAGCTTGCCGTTTCCATAGGGTTGCGTCTGGTTGGCAGTGTTTGAGAATGGGTTTACGGAAAACCAAAAGGGTGCTCTGTTTCCGATAGTAAGTAGCCCCTGCTGTCATACTCAGTTGGGCTGGTGAATGAACTGTATCTTTTCTTATGGAAGACGGCTAGCGAACAATCTCCGGGACCGACTGGGTGCCCATTATTCAATCGTTTGCTATCTATTCGTTAGCTTTGTGACAAAGGAGGAAACCATGTGCTTTTTGTTTGAAGATTTTAAAGGCTGGAAACAGTATTGTGAGCAACACCAAATGCCCTTGCATCAGGCCGTTATAGAGTATGAGGTATCTGAAAAGGAAGCCAGCGAAGAGAAAATTTGGGATGGCCTGGCCAACGCCTATACCGTAATGAAAGAGGCCGTGCAAACCGGTCTCACTCAAGACATGACTTCCCGCTCGGGAATGATCAACAATGGTGCAAAGAAGGTTTTCAACTATCCTAAACCTCTCCTTTCTAAAGAGTTTCAGGTACTTATTTCACGAGCTCTGGCGGCCAAAGAGGTCAACTCTTGCATGGGGCGCGTTGTTGCAGCTCCAACAGCAGGAGCCTCTGGTATAATACCCGGGGTTATGGTCACTTTTCAGGAGCTTCATGGAGTAGATGATCGCAAGATTCACGAGGGGCTGCTGGTGAGTGCAGGAATTGCCCTCATTATGGAAAAGCGAGCCTCTATTGCCGGAGCGGTGGGTGGTTGCCAGGCCGAAACCGGTAGTGCGGCCGCCATGGCGGCCGGAGCCATGGTATATTGCCTGGGTGGTTCGGTAGATCAGGTGTTCAATGCAGTGGCCATTACTATTCAGTGTATGTTGGGCCTTATTTGCGATCCGGTGGCGGGGCTTGTTGAGGTGCCTTGTGTGGTTCGAAATGCCAGTGCGGCTGCTATTGCCAATAGCTCGGCACAAATAGCCTTGGCCGATGTAAGCGGAGTAATTCCCGTAGATGAGTGCGTGGAAGCAATGGGGGAAGTGGGGCAAAGCATGGAAACCCGCTATAAGGAAACCGCTTTGGGCGGCTTGGCGGCCACAACAACCGGACAGGCAATTTCCAAAAGAGTACTCATTCAAGACATTGAGATGCTTCCTGACGAAGACCAGGAATAGAGTTGCAAGGGGTAAGATTTGTTTGGTTGTTATTTTAACCTGAATTTGACGTAAGAAAAGAACGTCATGCCGGA
>NZ_DDDQ01000009.1:0-64888 GCF_002336325.1 Roseivirga sp. UBA1976
TTGGTATTTGCCTCTTTCTCCCCTTTTTATAGGTCGCAGTAAAACTATGGCCTAATAACTCAAAGTTTACAGGCCTGCGGATGCCGCTCTTTGCCCGATTGATAGGCAGATCTAACTTGTTCTTTAAGAACAGGTAGACCTCATTTCCTATCTTTCTTGCTTCCGCCTTTGAATCAGCATAAACACTGAAATCATCGGCATAGCGGACAAACTTCAACCCTTTGGCTTTGAGATACTTATCCAACTTATCCAACAATATGTTGGAGAGCAATGGGCTAAGCGGGCTACCTTGTGGCATTCCTTTCCTGCGTCTGTGCAGCCTTCCATTGATCTGGATAGGTGCACGCAGCCATTTTCTGGGTGGTAGCCTTAAACCAAAGGGATAAGAAAGACTTTGTTAGAGTAGGCGAAAGCACCTACTTTTCAGGACTGTACGTAGACCACAGCAATACACTCCAGCTCACCAACCCTGGCTTAAAAGCCAAAAATATGATACCCTTCTGTGAATGCTGTACACACACTCTGAATGGAAAAGTGTTTGGCACAGAATAAGAAGCCTTACACTATTTTTTTGAGAGGCATGCAGTCCACTCCACCCCAATAATTCATCCATAGAAATCCGAAACAGCCACCACTAAACCCACTTACACAACCCTTATAACTCACTGATAACCATTTACATAAAACCAAAAAAGGCAATATAAACCCTCCGTTAGCTGACCTATGAACTATGCTAAAACTACTTCAATTGTTCTGGCCACGCTTATGGTTCTCTCAGCTTGCCAAAACAACCGATCTTCAAAACCTACCTATGTAATCGCGTACTCTTCGGCCGAATCCGGCAACGGAGAAATCTATCTGACCGATGCTGCCGGTCTGGCGAAAATTAAGCTCACCGATCATCCGGAAAATGATGGCTACCCGGCCTGGTCGCCCAGTGGTGAGCAAATTGCCCTATACGCCTACCACGACAACCGAACAACCTGGTCCATACACACCATAAACGCTGATGGCAGCAATAGAAAGCGGCTCACCCATACCAAGGGCATGTGGGACAGCTCCCCTAGCTGGTCGGCAGACGGCAAACAAATAGCTTTTGCCAGAGAGTATCCTGATGAGGCCGGAAATTGGCAGGAGGAAATATGGATAATGAACTCCGATGGCAACAACCAGCGTCAGGTCATGTTGCTTGAGGGTGGCGGGCCTTATTTTACACCCGACAATAAGCTATTGTTTCACTCCAAAACCGGGCAAAGCGAAATTTGTATGGCCAATGCAGACGGAAGCGATTTAACTCAGCTAACCAGCAATAAAGCCGAAGACTGGCATCCGGAACTTTCGCCAGATGGCCAACAGATTGCGTTTATGTCGGACAGAGATGGAAATCACGAGATCTATATAATGAACATAGACGGCTCCGACCAAAGACGCATCACCCGAAACCCCGCCCGCGATTCCAGCCCCTCATGGTCGGCCGATGGTTCTAAACTTATATTTGCCAGAGAGGATGCCAGTGGCAATTATCACACCTACATGGTGAATAAAGATGGCACCATGGAAAGGAAGCTCATAGACAATGCAGGAACCCCGGTATGGCTCAAACGATAAAAACATTCGCTATATTAAGCTTAATCAGCCCCTCATTTTGGCCTTACTCTAACCAGAAAAGTAATCACAAGGAAGAAGACCTGTTTTATGGTTTAACCACATTTCAACAATCTCTTTTCGGTAACTTACTTGAATTATTTAGGGCAAATAATATGGATTCAAAGCATCTTGAGGAGATAAAAAATACTAACTATACTCTTGTTGCTCAACCTGAGAACAATTTCTTCTCGAGATAAAAAGACCTCATGTACACGTAAAAGATGGAGCGACACAACAAAAAACCACATCCTCAAAATCAACAATAACCCAAAAACCTTAGATGTAGAGGTATTTTTCAAACTTCTTGCAACTCTTGCCTAAGAACTTGGGTTTATGAGCATAGTAAACCCACCCCAACCATGAGCGCTGTAGAGTTATTCGAAAAACAAAGAGCGGCCGGCTACAACCGGTTTGTTGAAACCTGGATCCCTAATTACAGATACTTTTTGAACCTCTTACCCAAATTATTGCTTCCGCTGAAGGAGCAAAAACTACTGGTGGTAGGTTGTGGCACCGGCAACGAAATTGAGCCTTTGGTTTCGGTTCATAAGAACTGGGATATTACAGGCATAGACCCTTCTCCGGAAATGATTGATCAGGCTCGCCAGAAGTTGCAGCCCTACTCCAACGTAAAGCTCATTGAGGGAGTAGTGCAAAACCTCAAAGACACCGAACGGTATGGTGCCTCCACCCTGCTGCTGGTACTGCACTTTCTAAAAGATGATGGTAGCAAGCTGGAGCTGTTGCAGCAAATTGCTCAACAGTTGACCCCGGGAGCTCCTTTAATTCTTTTAGACATTACTGGTGACAGTCAACAAATAGAAGGAAACCTAAACGTTTTGCGTGCCATGATTCCTGAAGATGTGACTACGGAAGAAATTGAGCTGCGAATCAACCGAATTGCCAACGAACTCCACCATGTTTCCGAACCGCGGCTAAGTGAGTTACTTGTTCAGGCAGGGTTTACCTCTCCGCTACGATTCTTTCAGTCGGCTATTTACATGGGCTGGCTGACCACCAAAGCCGGATAAGCTTTCGATTATCCGGGCCTTGATTTCGTATGGTGCAAACCGAAGTTATTTAAGCAATGGCCGGTGATTTTCGAGCAAAAATGTTCCGTCTTCCTCTTTGCCCACATCAATACCCCACCGCTCCGTCATAGGCGCTTCGAGGGCCTTCTGACGATATTCATCCGGGGTCATTATGGGAATGCTATAAATAATGGGGTAATAACGCTTGCAAGTTGGGCATACCATTAGCCCCTCCAGTACTTCGCCCGTTTCATCTTCATTGTATATATCTATGTGCAAATCGCTTTTATCAATAGGACAGCACAGTTTTTTAAGCATTGATTTTTGCATGGTTGCTAATTCTTTTTTGTTGCTTTCAATTCATGGAGTAACGCTCTGTAGACACCAATTTGTCCGGCAGGATCTTCCGTATTCATAATACCGGAAATAATGGCCACACCATCGAAGGGCAGTTGAGCAAGTTTTTTGAGGTTATCGGGCCGAATGCCCCCGGACAGGAAAATAGGCAGGAAACTAATGGATCGCGCCTTTAGTACCGTTTCCGGCCTCACTATCTCACAGCTGTCTACAGAAGCGGAAGGGAATAAAGCGCAAAAGCTCACATAATCTGCCCCTTCACTTTGCGCCCACCGTATTCTTTCCACATTGTTGCCCACCGTAAATCCTACCAGACGCCCCTTTAAAGCCTCTTTTATAGCAGGCCAATCTTGCGGTATGGTATCAAAATGCACTCCGGCTGCATTGCACTGCAGCGCAAGTTCCCAGTCTTCATTCATTAAGACAGGCGTACCGTACGGCTCGGCCATGTCTACAACCTCTATGGCCAATTGTATTTTGTCGCTATGCGTAAACTCCGGGGGCCAATGGTTCCATAGCTGCAACACATCGACACCCGCCCTGAGCGCTTCTTGAAGCTTGCTGAACAGCAGGTTGCCTTGCATGGCCGGATCGGCCACTAGATAAACACCCTCCAACCGCTTCATTTCCACCCGGCTTTAAGGGCTTTGAAAAAAGCTCCCCAATAAGGGTCTTTACCCTCTACATTAAACTCAGACTGCCTTCCGTCAGCCTCTGTTATTCGATAAACTCCCTGTTGCGGAGTAAACTTTCCCACCACTGCACACGGAATACCTTCCTGCTCGAGAGCTTTAATAAGTTGCGCTTCGCAGCCGGATTTAACCGCCATGGCCATAGCTCCCGCTCCAATGGAAAGTCTCGGGTCAATCTCAAACAACCGAGCCACTGCATCTACTTCAGGCTTTAGTGGCAAAGCCTCCCCCAACAGGTCTACACCACACTTGGATGCTCCGGCCATTTCGGCTATTGCCCCCAACACTCCCCCTTCCGTTACATCGTGCATGGCATGTAGCCCTTTTTGTATTCCCAGGGTTTGAGCGGCCAACCGCGCCTCTTTGAGCACCGAAAGATTCCAAAAATTTGATTCGGCCTGCTGCTGCGCCTCCGTGCCGCAATGCCGGCTCACACTTTCAGGAAAGGCCATGGCCAAAATGGCCGTAGAGGAAAGTGCCATGCTTTTGGTGAGTATAATGCTATCGCCAGGCTGCGCACCATTGCTGCTAAGAATCTGGTCGCGGGGAGCTGTAAGAAACATAGTTCCTCCTCCTGCTATGGTTGAGTTTTGTCCTTCAATTTGCCCGGTATGCCCCCCTGTAATGGCCACCCCCATTTGCTCGCAAAGCTCATGGATATGTCGCCAATAGTCCTGAAAGGCTGATAACCCCATGGCTGTAGGCAGGTTAAGGACAAACTGAGCGAACTGCGGAGCATGGCCGGTTGTACTCATATCGTTAGCCAGCAAGTGTACAGAAAGCCAGGCCGAGGCTTTTGCCCCCATGGAGGGTATCCACGATAGCGGATCGCTGGAGGTGGCCATAGCCAAACCATTACCCAAGTCTATTATTGCGGTATCTACACCAAACTGTGGCCCTTGAATAACTCGTTGGCTAGCCGCACCGGTATAAGGAAACAGTTCCGACTTGAAAACCTGTTCATCTACCTTTCCACTCTCATCTACGAATGCCGCCATCACACATCATTGAGTTGAACATGAAGACCAAAAAAGTCGCCATAAGGCTGGTGCCACTGCTGTACCGGAAACCACTTGGGCAGCCCGGTAGCTTGCCACTTTATGCTATAATCTCTGTCGAACAATGCTTCATCAATAAGCTCTTTAAGACTGGAAGGCGTGTAGAAATGAGCCGTAACATAGTAGTTGTTTCTGCCAAAAACCTGCTGCACACGCCTCCTCACAAGCTTGGGCGTGTTGCGGTTCATCATACCAAATACGATTCCGTACTTCCCTACCCTAACGGCTTCGCGAATTACTTTCACGGGGTCCTTGTAATACTCAAATGTGGTAACGAAGGCCAGGGCATCGAAACTATGATCTTTGAAGGGCATATGGTGCGAGTCGGCCAACACCAGGTCGCCATCAAAGAGATGCACCCCTTGCCCCAGCATAAATGGTGAAATATCTCCCCCTGTGGCCTCTATACCTATTTCTTTCCACCACCGGGTAAAACGGGTGGTACCACAGCCAAACTCAAGAAGGGTTTTCACCCTTGAATCGCTTTTTATCAGGTTTTCCAGAGTTTTCTTTTGCCACACCTCTTGCCTTTTATAAGGGCCTTCGTAGTACATTTCGTAATGATCGGTGTCATCGCGATTGAAGAACCACTCCTTACGCCCCTGCCAGTTGCGCAACTCACCAGTGGCTACATCGAATTTTTGCTTTTTTTCAATATTGCTCATTGATCAACAGTATTGTTGATCGGATGAATGCCTGAAAAACAGAAGGATAATGATAATGGACATCATTACAATTCCCTACGCTGGCATTATCCAGATCANNATCAACAGAATTACCCACGAGTGAGGTTGGATGAAGAAAAATGTTCATATTTTCACTGATTTTTAGCTTGATAGATTCGTATCCGATATGTGAAAAAAATATAGAATCGTTTTCTTCAGCATAAAAAATAAACTTTCCATCAGAATTAGATGTAGTCCCTGAATTGCTTGTAACGATATTCACATTGGAAACAGGAAGTTTGGTTTGGTTATCAATGATTAAACCGTTTATTTCAAAGGATTGGGAAAATAGAGATGAAATGCAAAAAAAGATGATGTATAATTTTTTCATAATTATTCCTACGCTGGCATTATCCAGATCAGGTTAGCGGGTATAATCTCAGCCGTGCCGAATTTCCGACACAACACCCCGGTTGTAACATTAACTAATGCAAAGGTATACAGCGGTAGCAGTTTGCAAAACGCTGCTCCTCTTTTCCGGAAAATATTTTATAACAGCCACACCCGGAGAGCTACATTGTATATGGCCAAGCCTGATTATCTTTAGCTCATGACTTTTAGCCTGCAACCCTCTTTGGCCAATGAAAAAGTGCGCCTGGAACCATTACTTCCTTCCGACTTTGACGCTCTTTATGCAGTAGCCTCCGACCCGGAGCTTTGGAAACAACACCCTAACCAAAACCGATGGCAGAAGCCGGTGTTCGAAAACTTTTTTAAGGGAGCCATAGAAAGCAAAGGGGCTTTTAAAATTATAGATAGCCAAACGGGTGATGTTATTGGAAGCACCAGACTATACGATTACAATGCGAAGCAGAACAGCATACTTATAGGCTATACCTTTTTTGCTAAAAACAGGTGGGGAAAGGGATATAACCATGCCACTAAAACCCTGATGCTGGACTACTTATTTGAACATATCAGCCGGGTCGATTTTCACATTGGTGCACAAAACTTTAGATCGCAATCTTCTATTGAAAAACTGGGGGCAAAAAAGATCGATGAACTTGAGGTAGCCTATTATGGTGAAGCGCCCAAACTGAACTTTGTGTACCGAATATTGCGCAACGACTGGCTCAAATAGAGAGAGAATTAACTCCTTAAAAATAGACTCCTGCTCAACGACCCCAAGCAGCTTACAAAACCTTCATTTGTAACTTAGCGCGATTAGTGTCGTAAATCTATTTAATTTTCTATATTTAATAGAAACATAGGTGCAACATGATTACTCAAGACAACTTGCAAAGCAGTACCCTGCTGGGACCCGGAAAGTCTTCAGGACCAACCCGGGAGGTTCAGCTTAGCTTGTTCATGATTCTTGTAGTTTTTGCCGTAGACCTTATCATTCCTCTTGGAGTAGCCGTGGGTATATTGTATGTCTGTTCAATAGCAGTCATATTAAGCCAAAAGCCTAAAACACTGCTTTATTTCTCTATACTCATCTCAATACTTATTTGGTTAATCCCCCTTATTACCTTCAACAACCAAACCACATGGATGGCCTTTGCAAACCGTGGCATTTCTACGCTGGCCATATGGGTTATGTACATTATTGGAATACGGCACTCTCGGTTAAATGCACAAGTACAAAAGCACAACCGGGAACTGGCCCACAAAAACAAAGAGCTGGAACAGTTTACCTATGTGGCCTCTCACGACCTGCAAGAACCACTGCGCACCGTTACTAACTTCACTAAAATTCTGGTTGAAGACTACGGCACCAAGCTAGACGATACCGGCAAAAAAAGCCTGAAATTCATTAGCGAGTCGGCTACCAGAATGCGACAACTGGTAAAGGACTTACTGGACTACAGCCGAATAGGTCAGGAAAGGCAGCTTACCATGGTAGACTGCCATAGTCTTCTGGTTCATATTCAGAAAGATCTTTCTTCGGTACTGGAATCTACCCACACCACCCTGGTTTTGGGTGAGCTGCCCGAGGTAAGAGGTTACCAAACAGAACTTCGGCTTCTATTTCAAAACCTCATTAGCAATGCTATTAAGTTCAGAAAAAAGGAGGTAGCCCCACAAATTCAAATTACTGCAAAAGAAGACAACGGATGGGTCTTTGCCATACAAGACAATGGTATTGGTATATCTAAAAAACACCAGGAAAAGATCTTCACCATTTTTCAACGTATTCATTCCAGAGAAGCTTATGAAGGCACCGGCATTGGCCTGGCCCATTGCCGCAAGATAGCTGAGGTGCACAAGGGCAGAATCTGGGTTGAATCTGAGCCTGACCAGGGCAGCACTTTCTATTTTTATTTACCAAAACTATGACCCATGAAGCCCATACTCAACTCTATTTTGCTCATCGATGACAGCGAATCTGACAACTTCTTTCATCAGCGCGTCATCAATCAAATAGGATGCACCAACCATATAGTAGCTGTTGAAAGTGGGCAGGCCGCTTTAGACTACCTCACCTCCAAAGTAGGCGGAGAGCATCCTCAGCCCGATCTTATCTTTCTGGACATTAACATGCCCGGCATGAACGGCTGGGAGTTTATTGAGGAGTATGACAAGCTGGACCCCAAGTACAAAGGCAATGTAATTGTAGTAATGCTCACCACCTCTCTAAACCCGGACGACAAACACAGGGCGGAGGATATTGAGAACATAAAAACCTTTATGAGCAAACCTCTAACCAAAGAAATGGCGAACAACCTGCTGCTAAAACATTTTAAAGACCGGCTTTAGTAGACTTTCAGTTACCTTTACAAGGCCTAAAGCATTAATTTATGGCAGGAGCAACTGCCAAAGCCACTGTTGTATGCAAGACTCCTTATTCCGGCACATCAATAGATTTGTGGGTATTTCTCAAGAAGAGTTCGTCCAGATCTTGGGCTACTTCGATCCCATAACTACAGAAAAGAAAGAGAATTTAACCCATTCAGGCCACCTCTGCGATCACCTCTTTTTTGTAGCAAAAGGATGTGTGCATGCCTTTTTTACCGATCGCCAAGGAGTAGAAAAGACCATTATGTTTGCCATTGAAGATTGGTGGATTACTGATTTTCTGGCCTTTCACCACCAGAAGAATACAGATCTAAGCATTCAGGCTATTGAACCCAGCGAATTATGGCATATCTCTTACGCCAACTACCAACAGCTCCTCCGGGCCCATCCTTTACTGGAAGTATATTTTCGCAACGTATACGAAATTGCCTACGGAGCCTCTGTAGTTCGCACCAAATATGTTTTCGACTATTCGAAGAAGGAAATATTTAATCACTTTAGAAGAGACTTTCCTGAGTTTGTCAATAGGGTGCCTCAGTATATGGTTGCCACTTACCTGGGCCTTACTCCGGAGTATTTAAGCAAAATAAGGGCGGAGAAGCTTTCTTAAACCAGTTCAAGTTTTTTGGTTCGCAGGGCCTATACATTTGCTCAAAACAAAAGCAAATGAACAAGAGAATTCAGATTGAAGAAGTTGAGCCAAAGAGCTATGAAGGCATGTTTGCCCTGGAGAACTATATAAAAAACTGTGGAATTGCCGGCAAAATAGTTCACCTGATTAAAATGCGGGCATCGCAAATTAACGGCTGCGCATTTTGCATAGACATGCACAGCAAAGAGGCTCTTAAAGATGGTGAAACTGCCAGGAGGCTTTTTCTCTTAAATGCCTGGCAAGAAACCACACTTTTTACACCGGAAGAGCGCATTGTGTTGAAAATTACCGAAGAGGTAACCTTAATACATAAAGGAGGCCTAAGCACAGAAACCTATAATGAAGCTGTCGCCACTCTTGGCGAAAACTACCTGGCTCAGGTAATTATGACTGTTGTGGCCATTAATGGCTGGAACAGAATAGCCGTTAGCACTCACAAACCCATCAATTGAGCACTATGAAAAAGACCAGCCTACTCATACTAACTATCTTTTGTGGCCTAATCAGTTGCCAGGATCACAAAAACCGGCCCTCTAAATCTTTCAACAATGAGTTACCCACCATAGG
The DNA here is from genome assembly GCF_002336325.1 of Roseivirga sp. UBA1976. Taxonomy (NCBI): domain Bacteria; kingdom Pseudomonadati; phylum Bacteroidota; class Cytophagia; order Cytophagales; family Roseivirgaceae; genus Roseivirga; species Roseivirga sp. UBA1976. Next base: position 9,469 of record NZ_DDDQ01000009.1, read on the forward strand.
GCTACTCATTTTTGAAGGAGTACTAATGACAGAGGTCACCGCTCCAATGGATGTTTTTTCCAAACCCGATCAAGATGGCACACCGCTGTTCAATGTCGTCACCATTGCCCAAACTCCCGAACCGATAACCACCGAAGAGGGACTAACCATAATACCCGACTATACTTTTGCCACTGCGCCCTCTCTCAACGTGCTCTTTGTGCCCAGTGCCTACGATATGTGGTCTATGGTGCGCGACCAAACACTTCTGGAGTTTATAAGAGCCAAAAATGAAGAAACCACCTACACGGTAAGCAATTGTGCGGGAGCTCAGCTCATAGGAGCATCTGGCATTGCCAATGGAAAGAAAATAGTAACCTGGATTGGCGGAGGAGAACAATTACAGAAAGACTACCCCAATCTGCTGGTTCAGAACGACAGTCTTGTAACCTATATTGAAGATGGAAAATTTTCATCTTCAAACGGCAATCTGGCCACTTACGTGTCGTCTTTAGAACTTCTGGAAAAAATGACAACGCAAGAACACCGCCATTTTGTAGAGTCCTATTTATACCTAAACCGACTGAAAATGTGGGAGTAAGCAGAATTTGATATATTCGAATTCCATGGCCAAATTAGCAGCCAACATTTGGGTAGTGTGGCAGGGTCATCTACCTGAAAGACAGTGTATTTATTTTAAAGATTTTTTGATTCTTAGGTTTTAATATCAGAATCACTTCCCTATATTTGCAGTCCGAATTTTGAAAGCATAGAGAAATGGCTAAGAAAGGCAATAGAGTTCAGGTGATATTAGAGTGCACAGAGCACAAAGAAAGCGGCATGCCAGGAACATCTAGATACATCACCACCAAGAACAGAAAGAACACAACTGAAAGATTGGAGTTGAAGAAATACAATCCAATTTTGAAGAAACATACCGTTCACAAAGAAATTAAGTAATCATGGCTAAGAAAGTAGTTGCAACCCTAAAGAAAGAAGGTGGTGTAAAATACGCCAAAGTGATCAAAGCAGTAAAATCTCCTAAAACTGGTGCATATACCTTTAAAGAAGAGATGGTTACTGAAGATATGGTTAAATCTGTTTTAGCCGATAAATAAGAAATTGCATTTATCAATTATATTAAAGTCCCGTTAAGGGACTTTTTTGTTTACCATTCTTTTCGTCATTCTGAACCTGCCTTTGTCGGCAAACAAGCTAGTTTCAGAATCTTTGTATACGGGGGGATATATTCCGAAATAATTTCGGGAACGTACTTTAGCTATATAGGCTTATTTAAGATAACTTCATCAAACCTTACTGTTATGGCACTATTCGGTTTATTTTCTAAAGAGAAAAAAGAGAAGCTCGATCAGGGACTCGAAAAGACTAAAGAAAGCTTATTTAGTAAGCTCGGTCGTGCCGTAGCCGGAAAATCTAAGGTAGACGATGAAGTACTCGATGAGCTGGAAGAAATACTAATAACCAGCGATGTTGGTGTAGAAACTACCGTAAAGATTATTGAGCGCATTGAAGAACGAGTGGCACGAGACAAGTACATGAACACTACCGAGCTCGATCGCATTTTGCGCGAAGAAATTGCCGAACTGCTAGCCGAAAATAATACCCAGGATCTTGCCGACTTCAAACTACCTGAAGGCCACAAACCACATGTTATTTTGGTGGTAGGTGTGAATGGTGTGGGTAAAACAACCACCATTGGCAAACTAGCCGCCCAGTTTAAAAGCAAAGGCAAGTCGGTAGTACTCGGAGCAGCAGACACTTTTAGAGCGGCTGCGGTAGATCAGCTAAAACTTTGGGGAGAAAGAGTTGGAGTACCCGTGGTAGCACACGGCATGAACACCGACCCTAGCGCAGTAGCCTTCGATGCGGTTAAACAAGGTGTCGACACAGGGGCAGACTTAGTTATTGTAGATACTGCCGGTAGACTTCATACCAAAGTGAACCTAATGAATGAACTCTCCAAGATTAAGAGAGTAATGCAAAAATTCATTCCGGAGGCACCTCATGAGATTCTATTGGTCCTCGATGGCTCTACCGGTCAAAATGCCTTTATTCAGGCCAAAGAATTTACCAAAGCCACCGAAGTTTCTGCTTTGGCCATTACCAAGCTCGATGGAACCGCCAAAGGCGGAGTAGTGATTGGTATCTCAGACCAATTCAAAATCCCTGTGAAGTACATCGGAGTTGGTGAAAAAGTTGAAGACCTACAAGTTTTCAATAAGGCCGAGTTTGTCGATTCTTTATTTAAGAAGTAAAAGCCTCTACGATTGACCCTTAAGCTCAGACAGTACAGATTTTATATCGTACCTGAAAAGAGCTTCCTGTAGATTTGAGCCGCCATAGAGAAAGCCATTTTTCTCATCTATAGATAGATTCCAAATTTTATCAGGACAGGCTAGCTCTGCCTTTAGGTTTCCATCCCAATCAAAAACACGAATAGTAGTAGGGTGAAACTCAGCCCATTTTTCCACAGAAGTGTCATAATAAAGTGTAAATAGGAAGTCTTTCGTGACAGCCGTACTAAAATAGTAATCTTTGTATTGTCTAGGGACGGATTCTGAGGGTGTCACAATGTCTGAATAGTTATAAAGAGTATACCTTTCAGGGTCTCGGTAAGACGTAATAAGTTGTCCATCAATGTCGAAAATATCCAGTCGATCATAGTAATTCATTGCAACTGCAAAACGAGATTGGTCAGGCTTCATAGCCAGGGCTACTCTATTAAAAGTAGCTCCATTGCCCCATCGCTGTTCATCTAGTATGTTTTTCACCTCGGGATATTCACCATAAGTCTCAATCACCCCATTTTTGAACATCACCAAAGGAGCTTGATTTGTGTTTGGGTGATAACCGGGCTGATGGGCAACTAAGTCTAATGAATCCAAGACATAGAGTGCATTCATAAAATCATTCTCCGGGTCATGATTAAGGTGTCTTTCAATCACAGTTTCGCCCCTTTCCAGACTCTCAGTAATGTTAATTAGGCTCATTCTATATCGTGGGGGATCGTTTATCCAAATCAAATAATCTCCATTTCTTTCTACAAACTGCCCCCAGTAACTGACTCCATAAAATGTATTTGGTCCTTCTCTTCCCCGCTCACCTAATACACCTAAGAACTCAAGATCAGATGCATTATAAACGGTAAAAACCACCTTATCGGCTCTTTTTTGATCTTGTTTAACCAGCAAATATGGCCCAACTATGTAAGGAGCCAATCCTAATTCCTCTTCAAGAAACTGCTCGCTGACCAAAGTCTCTTTGACGACAATGGCCTCCTCTGTATCAGTATTTTCAGGAGACCTAGAGCAGCTAAAAGCTACAATGGATAGGGAAATGAGAAGAGTCTTGAGTGTGGATTTCATAAATATGTGATTATTGCTGAATTTATTAAAACCCTGAACGTTTACGTACAAATTACTGCTCTTTATCGGTCAACTCTCGCACTAGGTAATTTATATTCTATTGAATACCAGTCATTTATATCAATGGCACTTATCTTGTTAGTTATTGTGTGGATAGAAAACATTTGTACACTAACGAACAACCTATGAGTGCTATAGCCATACAAATTCCGCAAATCTCTGGCGAGCAAGACATTGAAGTGGAAGTAAAAATCAACGGTCAGAAACGCTCTTACAACTACAGGGTAGAAGTATTCTACTGGGCCGACTGTGACAACCCAAGCGATGACAGAGTAGACTGCATCCGTCAGATTCTTTCAAAATACGATTCTGAATGGGAGCTTTATCAGATTGGTCTTCCAACCGATGAGTTAGTACCAATTACTTTCAGAAAGAAGAGAGGGTAGTTTTAAGTTCAAAATTTCATGCCTCAGTGACCGAACTTTGAAGGTGAGGCCCAAAGCTTAAAACTTATCAATTCTTCTTACCTTTGCCCTCCAAATTCATTGATATTCATGAAGGTTAAAGGGCTGAAGAAAGATAAAGTCAACATTGTTACGCTGGGTTGCTCCAAAAACCTGGTCGATTCTGAAGTAATGCTGACCCAGTTGAGGGGCAATGGTATTAAAACCACTCATGAGTCTAAAAAAGACGATGCCAATATCGTAATCATCAATACCTGTGGGTTTATAGACAATGCCAAGCAAGAGTCTATAGACACCATTTTGCGGTATGTAGATGCTAAAGAAGAAGGTTTGGTAGAAAAGGTGTATGTCACCGGATGCCTCTCTCATCGGTACAAAGACGACCTGGAGAAAGAAATTCCTCAGGTAGACGCTTTTTTCGGCACCATGGAATTGCCCGCTCTGCTAAAGAAGTTCAAGGCTGACTATAAGCACGAACTGCTTGGCGATAGAATTACCACCACCTCTAAGCACTATGCCTATCTGAAAATCGCTGAGGGCTGCGATAGGCCCTGCTCTTTTTGCGCTATACCTTTAATGCGTGGTGGGCACAAGTCCAGGCCGATAGAAGAACTCGTTACCGAAGCTAAAAACCTGGCCAAAAATGGCACCAAGGAGCTTTTGCTCATTGCCCAAGATTCTACTTATTACGGCCTTGATCTTTACAAAAAGAGAAATCTGGCAGAACTAATGCAGCGACTCTCTGATGTGGAGGGTATTGATTGGATAAGGCTTCATTATGCATTCCCGACAGGCTTCCCTATGGACGTGCTGGATGTGATGGCCGAACGCCCGAACATTTGCAATTACCTGGACATTCCTCTTCAGCATGGCTCTACCAAAATGCTCAAATTAATGCGCAGAGGCACTACCCGCGAAAAAACGGAAGCCTTGCTGGCCGAAATGCGATCCAGAGTACCAGACATTGCCATAAGAACCACCCTTATTGCAGGGCACCCGGGAGAAACCGAAGAAGACTTTGCCGACATGGTAGACTTTGTAGAAAAATCAAGGTTCGACCGGCTGGGCATGTTCACTTATTCGCACGAAGAAAACACCCATGCCTTCTCAATGACCGATGATGTGCCTGACGAAGTGAAACAAGAAAGAGCCAATCACGTTATGCAGGTTCAGGAGCAAATTTCCTATGAAATAAACCAGGCTAAAATCGGGAAAACATTTAAAGTATTGATCGATAGAAAAGAAAGCGGAAGCTTTATTGGGAGAACCGAACACGACTCTCCCGAAGTTGACAATGAGGTTTATATAGACGCTAAAAAGCATTACCTGAGAGTTGGAGATTTTGCCCAGATTAAAATAACGGATGCCACTGAATTTGACCTTTATGGCGAACCGTTGCTGTAGTTATTGCACATTTTTAGAACTTGAAGCGTACTAAGACAGTTACCTTCAACATAAACCAATAGTATGAGCACTTTAACCGAGACTGACTGTCTGCTATCAACGATAGAATTTTCGAAGACCAACAGTTTTTCATCGTTTTTTTTAGACTACATCTCCAACAAAGAAGAGCTCAAACCTTTTCATAACGGCCTACCTTCTTTAGCCAATCTTAGACAGCAAATTGAAAAGAGGAACTTCCCTGTAGAACACCGCTCGGTGGTGTCTGCAGTACTCTTCGACCAATACGCTGATACTAAGACCTCTGAAATGACGCTAGCCAACATAAAGGCACTGGAAGACCAAAGAACCTTTACTATAACCACGGGCCATCAGCTCAATATTTTCACCGGGCCTCTGTACTTTATATACAAAATTGTTACCGTTATCAATGCCTGTCAAAGGCTAAAGCAAACCTACCCTGAATACAACTTTGTACCGGTATACTGGATGGCCTCCGAAGACCATGACTTTGAGGAAATATCGCACTTCAGACTCAATGGTAAAAAACTGGAATGGAAGACCAATCAGCAGGGAGCCGTTGGCCGATTTCACCTCAAGGAAATGAACAGCATCTTTGAACAGGTAATTGGCATGCCTCAGTTTTTTGTTGAAGCCTATCAGAAAAAAAATCTTGCGGCAGCCGTAAGGCATTATGTCAATGCGCTGTTTGGAGACAAAGGGCTTGTGATTGTAGATGCCGATGACCGACAGCTCAAGCACCTCTTTAAACCGGTAATAACTGCCGACCTTTTTGATCACAGCCCCCAAAAAGAAGCTCAACACACCACCGAACAACTAGAGAAAATCGGTTACTCTACCCAGGTATTCCCCAGGGAAATCAACTTGTTTTACCTAAAGGAGAATATCAGGGCACGGATAGTGAAGGCTGAAGGTGCCTATGAAGTGTTGGGCACAGACATTCGGTTCAGTGCTGATCAACTAGAAGACGAAGTAGAGAATCACCCGGAGCGGTTTAGCCCAAATGTGCTCCTCAGGCCTCTTTATCAGGAGTTTCTCCTCCCCAACCTGGCCTATGTAGGTGGCCCCAGTGAGCTTGTATATTGGCTTCAGCTAAAAAGTGTTTTCGATCGGTTCAACACTACCTTTCCGCTCTTAATGCCACGCAACTTCGCAGCCGTAATAGACAAAAACAGCTTGCGTAAGATTGAACAAGCTCAACTCAGCTGGGAAGACTTGTTCAAAGATGAGCACAGCCTTGTCAATGAAAAGGTAAGGGAGCAGACTACTTTTCAGCTCGATCTTGCCGAGCAAAAGCAAAAACTCAATCAGCTGTTCGATGATGCCCACCGGCAGGCCATTGCTATTGACCCTACGTTAGATAAAATGGTAAAAGGTCAGCACAGGCGAGCCGAAAAGACCCTTGAAAAGGTTGAACAAAAAATACTCAAGGCCGAAAGAAGAAACCAGGAAGTTCTGGTAAACCGAATATATGCCATCAAAGAAACATTGTTTCCGGGCGGAAGCCCCCAGGAACGAAAAGACAACTTCCTGAACTTCTACATGACCGACCCGGGCTTTATTGAAAAGTGTTTTGATGCTTTTGATCCCTTCGATTATCGCTTCCACCTTATTAAAGCCAATGAATAAACAGGTTTTGCGCAGTATGTTTCTGGAAAAAAGGCTTACGCTAAGGCCTACAGAATACGCTCTGCGCAATACCCTGATGATAGAAAACTGCAAGCAGTTTTTAACGGCCCATAGCGAGCTTAAGCATGTACACATTTTCGGTTCAATGCCTACCAAATTAGAACCCGATACTGCTCCGCTGATCGACTGGCTGCTCTTGGAGCAGAAGCAGGTCTATAGCAGCAAAACTCATTGGAAGAAAAGAAGCCTGAGCCATCACCCCATAAATCATTCGGCTGACTTCCGGCCAGACTCAAGGGGAATTCCTGAACCTACGAGCAGCCAAGAAGCACAGGCTACTTTGTTCGATTTGGTTTTTGTGCCATTGATAAGTTTCGATGAATCGGGCAATAGGATTGGCTATGGAGCCGGCTTGTACGATCGCTTCTTGGCCGAACTGAGGCCTGAATGTAAAAAGGTGGGATTAGCCATAACCCCACCTTTGAACACTATTCCTTATGCCGATACTCACGACATTCCCTTAAGTGCCTGTATTAATCACCTGGGCATCTATACCTTTTGAGCCCTAACGACTTCTTTTCAACAGCTTGACACTGGCCTTTCTATTGGCGTTTACAGCCTCGAAAATATAAACTCCATCTGCCGAAGACCGCAAATCGAGCCTGATTTGAGCTCCTCTCTGATACTGTTTCACTTCATTCATGGTCACGCTTCTGCCCTGAGCATCTATGACCTGATAGCTTACCGCTCCCGAAAAAGTTCGCGGTAATACCAGATGAAACACTCCATTGGAAGGGTTAGCGTCTACCACAATTGTGGTGGCATTTTGTATCAACTCATTGTCGATAGAAGCAATTACATTTTCAATGGTATAGGTTTCTTTTTGAGTGAAACTACCATCAAAATCATTGCCTGCCAGGTCTTGTACATCTTGAGAGGACACAAAATTGATATCAATTACCCCATCGGCCGCAATATTAGAAACCGTCACGGTAAATACCCTGGTACCGGTAACTGCCAGCAGTTCGCTTATCTCAGCCGAAGGAGCACTGGAAGACAACTCCAAATCGCTTATATCCATATTCTGCACATTTTCAGTAAAGGTTAGGGTAAACGAAACGGTGTTCTGGTTGGTAACTTCAGTGCCGGGATCATTGCGGGTGAGTGATGCACCGGGGGCTGTCACATCGGTAATAGTATACGTTTGTTCCGATTCTATAGTACCGGCAAAGGCGTTGCCCGAAGTATCTTCAATATCGTTTGAAGCGGCCACTCCCAAGCCCAAGGTTCCGGAACCTCCTATATCTCTCACGGTAACCCTGAATACCTGACCGGCTGTAACCACCGCCACGTTGTCTACTACACCCGAAGCTGTTCCGGTGGTCTCAAAATCATCTGCGCTAATATTAATGACTTCTTCATCGAAGGTAACTTCAAACTCTACTGATGTACCATCTGTGGCCTCTGTGGCCGGATTGAAACGGTTGATGGAAACTATTTTTGGAGCCTGGCCATCCAGGTTTAAAGAAACTACATTTGAAAGCCCGGTTCCTTCCACTCCCTGAATACCCAGGCGCAACTGATAATCGCCACCTTCGGCAACAGTTAGTTCTGCGGAGTTGGCTCCATCAATTTCCTGTCCGTTTCGAAGCCATTGATAGCTCATTGGAAAACTGGCATTATACGATATGTTGCCGCGTAAAGTAACCGCTCGACCATTTTCGCTAACGGAGTAATTGATGTTTGCCACCACTCCTTCCACATCGTAGTACCCATAAAAACAACCGTTACCATGGGTGCTGACCATAATCATGCCTTCTACCGGACGAGCCACAATGTTTGCTACGACTACATTACCAATGCTTTGTGATGCTTGCTGTGTCCAAACCGTATTGTCACCGTCCAGTGCCTTTGTCATGTATAACCCTACAGAAGTTCCTACAAAGTAGTAGTTCCCCCCGGCACCATCGGGCATTATCTCTACAGCTCTCACAGATGGCCCGGCTCCCGAACCATCGGGATTTTCTTCCAGATTACCCGAAATAGAATGCCAGCTTTGTCCTCCGTTTTCGGTGTACCAAACACTCACCAAACCATAGTTGGAGTATGTAACAATTACCTTATCGGCATCTTGAGGGTCCACAGCTATGCCCGAAATATTGGCAAAAGGCAGACCGTTTGATATTAACTGCGCCTCAGTTTGATCGGCCAGATCTTTTGTATTGGCCACCTTATATACCCCGCCTTGTCGAGTACCGAAGTAAAGTACTCCCTCGGGCTGAAAAGACACATCGAGAGCAGATACCTGCTGAGTGGCCAGGTTGGTATTAATTATAGTAGACCACTGCCCTTCTCCCGGATTGTTTCGCACATCGTTGGTGAAAAACACTCGGCCTCTTGCTGCCACAAATACCTGGTCTTGATGCACAGGATTTACATGGTATGGATTGACGAACAGATAATCACTGTCATTGTCGGTCGGTGAAATATTGCCTACAAAATTATATTCATTGCCCTGCAGCTCATATCGAATAAGGTTTCCTCGCTGAGATGACGCAAAAATGGAGTTATAGTTAATGGCCGTAAAGGCACCATCTCCTCCAAAAACTTCTACCCAATTCTCCTTGGCATTAGAGGTGAATTTTGCCCAGGTTCCATTGTCTTGCATTCCTCCGGCCAACTGCGGATCGCCCAGATCAAACTGATGAATATCGGCATGATAAAACTGCGTGGTAATGTAGCCATTGTTCAGGCTCTTCCAGGTAATGGGATTGTTGGCACTTACATTGGCCTTATTGTTCTCGGTTAGATGCAAACCTCCATCGGTAGCCGAAATCATACGGTTCGGGTTAGAAGGAAAGAATGCATAGGCATGATTATCGGGGTGATGATTGGGATACCGCGGAAAACTGTTCGGGTTATTGTCGTTGTTGTAGCCTCCCACCTGTTTGGTTTGGGCAGTGGTACCAAAGCCATTGGTAGATCTGATTAGGTTTACCCCACCAAGGAATATAACGTTCGGGTCACTGGGGTGTACGGCAGCGTATAGATCATATCCTCCCTGCGAGCCATGCCCGGCCCCTACATCTCCGGTACTCACATTGATGTTGGCTGAAAGATCGGTCCAGAAGTTTGCCGATTCATTATAGGCAAACAGCCTGTTGCCGCTCACAAAGTACACTTTGTTTTCATCGTTAGGGTCGATGGCAATCTCAAAGCGGTCGAAGCTACTTGGGAAATTGGAAGGTGGCTGGATTTTGGTCCAGCTCAAACCATCATCAGACTTATAAAATCCATCTTCACGATTGTTACCATTAAAGCTACTGTTAGCAATGGCCGCATATACTTTTCCGGAAGAGCTTACGGCTACATCAGAAAAGTTATTTCCGGTATTGTTAGCTCCAAGCACCACTTCAAACGTTTCGAAGCCATCGGTACTGCGAATAATTTCGCTGAGCCCGGCCGCATAAATTTCTGTGCCCGAAGAGGCCGACTTATCGATGGCTAGCTGATGGATGATACTAAAGCGGTCGGTGCTGGTTACCACATCACTCTCAGAGGTACCGGCTTTTGCCGTTGCCTGAATGAGCGACCAGGTTTCTCCGCCATCGGTAGATTTATAAATGCCATTTCCCAGATAAAACGCCCCGCTAGCCGAGGCCGAATTGCCAGTGAATTCCCCGGTAGAGTAATACCACTCATTGGTTTTACCGGTTCGGGTGTCTTGTACTATACTGGTAATAGCTGGGTGCTGCTGCAAACCGCTCTTTCTGGCCCAGGTCTGCCCCTGATCAGTACTTTTCCATACCCCCCCGGCAATTCCACCGGCCACTATTATGTTTTCATCGGTAGCATCAATAACTACTGCGCGGGTTCGGCCTCCAATATTATATGGCCCCACATTGATAAAGTTCTGGCTATTCTGGGCTTTGGCTTGTTTGCCAAAAGAAAACGGACTCACACTGCTGGGGCTCGCATTTACAGCTTGGCTGAGTTTGGTTTTAGCATATTCCAGCTCTCGTTCATAAATATTTTCCGGCAACCGCCCTGTCCTGGGGTCTACGAGTTGGCCCATTTCAAACTCAAGGCGTTCAATGGGGTTTTCACTTTCGTCTTCCTCCAACCGATTCATCAATTCGGTGGGAATGGCTCCCATGCTCAACGACCGGACAGAGTAGCTGTATTTCTGTTCAACAGGCCGATTTGTAAACACCGCAACGGCCAGCAAAAACAGTCCTGCACTGCCAACCAGTAATTTCTTCCAATTCCTCTTCATTCTATTCTATAATCATATTTAAGACCAAACTCCCCTCCGGTCGGTTAATGGGAGAAAGGACATCCAGGATCACTTCACTATTATTTTTAAATCGGGCATTGGTAGGGGCAATTAGCGTTACCTTTTCTCCAATGCGTGGCTCTATGCCCGCAAAAGTGCCCCCCTGATCTACCACCTGCAGAATCTCTACAGTATAGCTAAGCCTATCGCCCACTTTTTCAGGAGTGCCTAACACTTTGCCTTTTATTCGTAGGGCGTCTTTTCTCATGCTTTCGGTTTGTGCCTGAATTACCCCGTTTTCGTTGGTTGGAAACTGACTTTTAGTACATGAAAAGGTAAGCAAGCCAATTATTACGTAAGGTAGAAATGATGATGCATAGCACCATTTTTTGAATATCATTGGTAGTAGTTTTATCTCGAAATATACACAATATTGAGAACGGACAAAAGAGAAAACCTACTCAATTTTAGCACTTAGATCTTTCTGGCGCGTACCATCTCCTTTTTACCGGGAGGCCCTTTTAAAGTCTCTACTTCCATGCCCAATCCGGCCAGATTTCGTTTAAACTGCCCTTGCGCACAATAAGTCACCAAAAAACCTCCATTGGCCATCTTATTATAGATACTTTCAAGTGGCTCAATACCCCAAAGTTCGGCTTGCTTGCTGGGAGCAAAAGCATCATAAAACACAAGGTTGAATTTCTCGTCTGTGGTAAAATCTTCCAACTTGCAGGGTTGTTTCAACAAACTAAAATTGGGAGCTAAAACCTGCTTTTCAGACCACTCCGCTTGATGAAGTCTAAGCAAGTCGGCTTTGGTAAGGCTTCCATTCAGTACTTCTGCATAATTTAAATCACTGTAAATCTCTTCTGGCAGAGGGTAAGGCTCCAAACTGGTTACATGAAAATCGTTCTGAGCGTGCTTTAGAGCATAGTCCCAAACCAGCATTACATTTAAACCCGTACCAAAACCAACTTCCAAAATATGGAAAACCTTGAAGCCCGTAGCCAACATATGTTGAATACCTTCCTTAATGAACACATGAAGGGATTCGCTCAAAGCACCATGGGTTGAATGATAGGTTTCTTTGAGTTCGGGGTTATACAAAGAATGAGACCCATCTGAGGTAACTATGAGCTTAACCGAACCACTCATGATTTATAAATCAATACGGTAGCGTAGGCAGCCACCCCTTCTTCCTTCCCCACAAAACCCAGTTTTTCGGTAGTGGTAGCTTTTATGGAAACATCCTCTTCCTCCACCCCCATAACTTCGGCAAGGCAAGCCTTCATGGCCGGGATATGAGGATTAACCTTGGGTCTTTGAAGGCAAATTGTTGAATCGATGTTAGAAATCTCGTAACCCGCCCCTCGAATAAGCTCCATTACGCGCCTAAGCAGAACTTTACTATCAATACCCTTAAACTGTGGGTCAGTGTCTGCAAAATGATATCCAATATCGCGCATATTGGCAGCCCCAAGCAGGGCATCGCATATCACATGAATTAGCACATCGGCATCGGAATGCCCCACAGCGCCATGAGTATGTGGCACTTGAATTCCGCCTAACCAAAACGCTTTGCCTTCTTCTAACCGATGTACATCGTAACCGAACCCTACCCTAATTTTCATTACTTAATTGATTTGATTTGTACCTTAAAACAGAGGCATTCTCTCGCACAAGCAAATGCTCAGCCTGCCTTTGTATATCTTCCGGCCTAACTTTTCGAATCATCTCCCTTTCCTGATTCACCAGATTGGCATCTCCCAACATTTCTGCATAAGCAAGGTTCATGGCTCTATTGAGTAGTTCCAGTTCTGAGAAGACTAAAGTCGACTCTGCTTTGTTTTTAACCTTTTCAACCTCTGCTTTTCCGAGCTCATTTTGTTTAAAATCTTCAATCAGATTCCAAATAGCCTCTTCACCCTCTTCAATGGAGTGCCCCCCATTGAGCTTACCTTCAATGACCAACAATCCCGGATCTACCGATCCGGAAACATGGGCCGATATACTGTTGAATATTCTCTTTTTCTGAAGTAGCTGCTGATATAACCTGGACGATTTACCCCTACCCAACACATCGCTCAAAAGGTCTGTGGCATGATACTGAGGATCGGTTCTACCGGGCATATGGAAGGTCATATAAAGCGCATCAACCGGAACATTTTCTTCTACTTCGAGCTGCCTGTACTCTGACTGAACAGGCTCGGGGGGAATATTGCGTTTCACCTCAGCTCCTGCAGGTATTGGCCCAAACCATTTTTCGGCCAAACGCTGAACCTCTACCAACGAAACATCTCCGGCCACAACTAAAACAGCATTGTTGGGTAGATAGTAAGTGTAAAAGAACTCTTTCACATCGGCCATGGTGGCCTGCTCTATGTGGGCAATCTCTTTGCCTATGGTAGCCCAACGGTAAGGATGTTCCTTATAAGCCAACGGACGCAATTTGAGCCAGGCATCTCCATAGGGCTGATTAAGATATCGCTGTTTGAATTCTTCTATAACTACCGACCTTTGCACCTCCAGCACCTTCGGATCGAATGACAAGCTGAGCATACGGTCTGACTCCAGCCAGAAGGCTGTTTCCAGATTAACAGCCGGCAGAGTGATATAATAGTTGGTAATGTCGTTGCTTGTAAAGGCATTATTGTCGCCACCTACACGCTGTAAGGGTTCATCAAACTGAGGCACATGACGAGACCCCCCGAACATTAAATGCTCAAACAAATGTGCAAAACCAGTTTTTTCAGGGTGCTCGTCTCTGGCTCCAACCTTATAAAGTAAATTGAATGCAGCCATAGGTGTGCTATGATCTTCATGAACGATCACCTTCAGCCCGTTGTCCAGAGTAAAACTTTCGAATGGAATCATGTCAGACAGCGAAATTAAAAATAATGCCCCTTAATTTTCGCAATCGGCCCTTTACTTTATTTTTGTTCGCTATATCACCCACCTATGAGATTTAACAAGAGCGGTTACAGCAACGAAGAACTCCTTCATCTATACAAGGAACTTATTACCCCAAGGCTAATAGAAGAGAAAATGCTCATCTTGCTAAGGCAGGGAAAAATCAGCAAATGGTTTTCCGGCATTGGGCAAGAAGCCGTATCAGTAGGTGCTGTTCAAGCCCTGAATCAAGACGAATACATTCTACCAATGCATAGAAACCTGGGGGTATTCACCGGTAGAAACGTTCCCTTCAGCCGACTTTTCGCTCAGTTTCAAGGCAAACTAAGTGGCTTTACCAAGGGTAGAGATCGTTCTTTTCATTTCGGCTCCCGAGAACACCATATTGTGGGAATGATCTCACACCTGGGGCCTCAAATGGCACTGGCCGATGGGATAGCCCTTGCCAATCGTCTGAAGGAAGACAAAAAAGCAACACTGGTCTTTACCGGTGACGGAGCCAGTTCGGAGGGCGACTTCCACGAAGCCCTCAATGTGGCAGCCGTCTGGGATCTGCCGGTCATTTTTGTAATCGAAAACAATGGCTATGGTCTTTCTACACCAAGCCATGAGCAATTTAAATTCGACAGCTTTCTCTCCAAAGGCCCGGCTTACGGAATTGAAGCTGTACAAGTAGATGGCAACAACATACTGGAGGTTCACAAAACGGTGAGTCATTGGGCCAAAGAAATTCGCAAAAACCCCAGACCTGTTATTGTTGAGGCACTCACTTTTCGTATGCGCGGCCACGAAGAAGCCAGCGGCACCAAATATGTGCCCAAAGCACTCATGGAACACTGGGCCAAGAAAGATCCGGTGGAAAACTACGAGCAGTACCTTCTTAAAGGAAAAATACTCACTCAAAAGCTTATTGATAATTACAAAGCAGAAATAAAGGCCGAAATTGACAAAGGCCTTGACACAGCCTATGCCGAAAGCCTGCCTGAGTTTAAGGAAGAAACAGAACTTAGCGATATGTTCTTCCCGCATGAAACTCGTGCAAAGGCTCCTGAAAGCAAGACGAAAACAGAAAAGCGTTTTGTAGACGCCATTTCAGATGGACTAAAACAAAGCCTGGAGCGGTTTGAAAACCTGGTGGTTATGGGGCAGGACATTGCCGAATACGGAGGCGTTTTCAAGATTACAGAGGGCTTTATTGATACTTTTGGTAAAGACCGAATTAGAAATACACCGCTATGTGAATCGGCTATAATTGGCACAGGACTGGGGTTGAGCATTAATGGCTACAAGTCGGTAGTAGAAATGCAGTTTGCAGATTTTGTAACCTGCGGATTTAACCAGATAGTGAATAACCTGGCCAAAATCCATTACCGCTGGGGGCAACAGGCCGATGTGGTGGTGAGAATGCCTACGGGTGCCGGAGTTGGGGCAGGCCCCTTCCACTCACAATCCAACGAAGCCTGGTTTTTTCATACCCCGGGGTTAAAAATAGTATACCCCTCTAACCCATACGATGCCAAAGGGCTATTGAACGCAGCCATCGAAGATCCCAACCCTTACATGTATTTTGAGCATAAGGCGTTATATCGTTCCTTGAGCCAGGAAATACCGGACGATTACTATACCCTGGAGGTAGGAAAAGCTCAGGTGGCATTAGAGGGTAACGATCTTTCCATCGTCACATATGGCATGGGAGTACATTGGGCAAAATCCTTAGCCGAAGAGCTTCCCCATATTTCAATAGAGGTCGTAGATTTGCGCACTTTATCTCCGTGGGACAAAGAAACCGTGAGTGAATCGGTAAAGAAAACAAATAAAGTTTTGGTATTGCACGAAGACACCCTGATAGGCGGAGTTGGTGCAGAAATAGCGGCTTGGATATCGGAACACCTATTTCAATGGCTCGATGCACCTGTTATGAGATTGGCTAGTCTGGACACTCCTGTACCTTTTACCAAAACACTGGAAGAAAACTTCTTGCCACAAAAAAGACTTAAAAGTAAAGTAACCGAGCTGTACGACTACTAAGACATGTTCTGGAAAAAAGATAAAAGGCGCGAATCCTCCGGTATGCAATGGACTCCACTCACAACAATGAGCCAACTAGAAACCATTGTTGAAGAGAGTCACAAACACCCGGTGCTAATTTATAAGCATAGCACGCGTTGCGGTATTTCTTCCATGGCTCTTGGCAGGTTAGAGAGAGAATGGAGCCATAATCATTCGTCAATAAAGAGTTATTACCTCGACTTAATTGCTCACCGGAACATATCTAACCAAGTATCTGCCTCATTTGGAGTGGCACATGAATCGCCCCAGGTGATACTGATAAAAAAAGGGAAGCCGGTATACCATGCTTCCCATTTATCAATTTCGGCTAACGATTTAATCAGCCATCAATAGCTGAACAAGTTAAAAAACCGTCCAACACCCCTCTACCCAAATTCTTATGCCATTAAACACCCGATAATGTCCGGGCACCCATCTATGGTGAGACCTTCTCACACTCCAATGGCCGTCTATCCAAATATCGCGTCTCAACCGGTGATCGTAGTGCCAGTAACCTGACACCCAAATATGACGGTTACTTGGTCGGTACCCTCTTCGCACGGCTATTCTCCGGCCATTACGGAAATCATAATCGTAGTAAACCCTGGTGTTTCTTACAGGAGTCGGTCGTCTGTCATATCTCCAACCACGATCTCTGTAAACCCTGCGGTCAATCACACGAACCGATCGACCATGACGATCTCTTATCTCGTCCCGATCGCGGTGACGATCGTTTCTGCGCACATCTTCTCTTCTGTCTTCTCTCCGGTCTCTATCCCTATCGTTCTGCCTTCCTCGTTGTGCGAACATCTCAGAGGCAGAAAAGAATAAAAACACTGCTGATATAATTAGTATTACTCTTTTCATAACCTTGATCTTTAGTTTAAAACTTACTTCAAGGTCCGGACCTGGTAATTAATGCATTGTGCTTATCTATTCCATTACCGTGCCAAAAAGAGCGAGGAGCTTTAAGAGGGCTATTGTCTTGTCCAGATTTCTTTAATAGGCTCACCGGCAGAACTCAACCCACTATGTACCCATTTGCTGCCATTTACCTCATAATTAAAAGTAAGCGATGCCCCCACCCTATCCGGGTTTCGCGAAAAAAACTCAATGTGTTCAGTATACTTACCATCCTTCAGGCTAATGGTCCCTCCCCCTGTTCCTGAAAACTGCTTATTTTCAGGGTTATAGGCCGCCCATTGAAAGCGGGTACCGGTTATTACTTTTATGGTCTTTCTCGCCCCCTGCGACATGGCACGCATTTCGCCCTCCTGCATTCTATCGGTAATGCGCCACGCTCCGGCCAGGTCGCTGTTACCCGTATCAATTCGGTTAAAAACCATGGTATTCGTAGCTTCCCCAACGGTATAGCTAAAAGTCACTTTATTCGCTTTCAGTTCGGCCGTCATCTCTACACGTTGCCCAATTTGGCTTTCGTCCCAGGTATTGAACTCATTGGTGTAAAACAGTTTATTGGCAATGATTTCTACCATTCCTCCCTGACTACCAATAAAACGCTTCCCTTCCTCATCGAACTCGGTGTAAAAAACATAAGGTTCTTCAATGAGCAACACAGCCCTATGCGCAAAGTGCTCACCATTTACAGTTTCTAGCTCCCAGGCACCTTCCAGTGCATTGGCCCTAAACTCACCGGTAGAAACTGAAGAGCCCGGGAAAACATGGGCAGCCCAAAAGGCAAGAAGAATTATTAAATATTTCATAGCCAAGCATTTAAGAGGAAAAGATACGTAATTTTGAAATCAATTAGAGTGGCAGAGTCAATTTTGAGGCCATGGAATGGCTTGCGAGAGGGTAATTGCTGTGCGCCAAAACCTTAGGCTTTAAATTTCTTTACCATGCTTTGCAAATTATTGAATTAGACCTATCTTTGCATCCCAATTCAGAAAGCAGAAATTAAATGGCAAACCATAAGTCAGCATTAAAGAGGATCAGATCAAACGAAGCAAAGCGTTTGAGAAACAGATATCAGAACAAAACGACTCGTACGTTTGTAAAGCGATTGAGAAATACTTCTGATAAGTCTGAAGCACAAGAGCTTTTGAAGAAAGTTATCAGCATGTTAGATAAACTTGCTAAGAAAAACATTATTCATAAAAACAAAGCTTCTAACCAAAAGTCTAAACTGACTAAACTGGTAAACAGCCTCTAAATCATAGGTTAAAGAAATTTTGAAAACCGAGTACTTACTACTCGGTTTTTTTTGTGCCCTCAATTTATTTTCACTCAAATTTTACCATATTATTTCTTTATTATTGAATAATGGAGAAACCACTGGGTATACAAAGTTGGGCAGAAGAGGATCGCCCCAGAGAAAAGCTACTGCTCAAGGGTCGCACTACGCTTTCGGATGCAGAATTGGTTGCCATACTCATTGGCTCAGGCTCTACCGAGCTCAGCGCAGTAGAATTATCGAAGAAAATACTGGCCAGTGTAAATCATGACCTTAACCATCTGGCTAAACTCTCCGTCAGTGACCTGATGCAATTCAAAGGAATAGGAGAAGCCAAAGCGATTAGCATTGTTAGCGCCCTGGAGTTGGGTCGAAGAAGAAAAACAGGCGAGCAACGAGCCAAAGTTAGAATTAAGTGCTCTGCCGATGCCTATGAGGCCATTTCGCCTGAACTACTCGACCAACCCGTAGAACAATTCTGGGTAATTATGCTAAGCAGGAGCAATCAGGTACTTAATAAGAGACCCATTAGCCTGGGAGGAGTGAGTGGTACAGTGGCAGACCCAAAAGTTATTTTCAAAAAGGCTCTGGAAGATCTTGCTAGCGGTATAATACTGGTGCATAACCACCCCAGCGGAAATCTAAAACCCAGCCGAGCCGACCTTCAGCTAACCGAAAAATTAGCTCATGCCGGCAAACTTCTTGAAATACCTGTGCTAGATCACATTATTTTTACTGACAACGGCTACTTTAGCTTTGCCGATGAAGCCCTGCTCTAGGGAACTGACCATCAAAACACTTGTGCTTCACTTTTTAAACTACCACCCTTAACTTCGCGTTCTGAAAAATACGCTAACACAGCATAGTCTCAAGCCTTATGAAAAAGAGCAACTTGTTCATTCTACTAATTGTAGCCATAGTAGCCATTACCATTTTCAACTTCCTGACCATTGGCGAGAGCTCTGCAGATTACAAAGCTCGGTTGGAGACCGAGCGAAAAGACAAAAACGGCTTTATGCTCTCCTCCTCTTCGCCCCTACTCGAAGAAGACAAGCTCAACTTTAAGGGGCTCAACTACTACCCGATTGATGAAAGCTATAAAGTAACCGCAAGAATAGAACTCACTGAAAAAAAGCAGCCCATATTTATAGAGTCCACCACAGGAGAGCAGCTCAAGTACATTCCTTTTGCCAAAGCAACCTTTAAACTTAAAGAAAGGGAGCACACAGTAATGCTCTATCAGGACTGGGAAGAACGCAACGCCAACAAGCTATCGCTCATGTTTGCCGATGAAACCAGTGCTATCGAAACCTACGGTGGCGGCCGCTATGTTGATGTGATGTATAGAAACACCAATTCGGTGGTTATAGATTTCAACACCGCTTACAATCCCTACTGCCACTTTAACCCAGAGTATAGTTGCCCTATCCCCCCGAGAGAAAACATGTTGAATGTAGCCATAGAAGCCGGTGAAAAAATTTACAAAAACGATTAAACACACGGACAGGATCAATTAATCACTAATTTTGCCCATTCTCTGAAAAAGCATTTAGCGCAAAATGAAAATATCACTCAACTGGCTCAAACAATACATAGACCTTCATCATGAAAGCCCGGAAGAAATTGCCACCCTGCTTACCGCAACCGGACTGGAAGTAGAAGGTATTGAAGAGGTTGAAAGCATTAAAGGAGGACTAAAGGGGCTGGTTGTAGGTCAGGTAACCAACTGCATACCACACCCCAATGCCGACAAGCTTAAGCTCACCCGGGTTGATGTGGGCACTGATGAGCCACTCCCCATTGTATGCGGAGCTCCTAATGTAGCAGAAGGACAAAAAGTAATTGTAGCCACCGTAGGTAGCACACTTTACCCTACTACAGGAGAGCCTTTCCAAATTAAAAAAGCCAAGATCAGAGGCGAGGTTTCTGAAGGAATGATTTGTGCCGAAGACGAAATAGGCCTGGGACAGTCTCACGATGGCATAATGGTACTCGACACCCAACTGCCCAACGGTACACCTGCTGCCGAATACCTTCAGCTAAGTTCCGACTTTGTATTTGAGATAGGACTTACCCCCAATAGAGCCGATGCAGCCTCCCACATGGGAGTTGCCAGAGACCTGAAAGCGGTACTCAAAAGGGAACTTAAATGGCCAAAGGTAAACGATCTTAAACCTGCCCCTAATTCTAAGGGAGTAGACCTCAGTGTGGAAAACACTGAAGCCTGCCCAAGGTATTCGGGCCTCACAATTGAAGGTGTCACCGTTCAGGAATCGCCCGAATGGCTACAAAAATACCTTAAGGCGATTGGTATAAACCCTACCAACAACGTGGTAGATATTACCAACTATGTCTTACATGCCATTGGCCAACCAATGCACGCCTTCGATGCGGCCGCTATTGATGGACAAAAAGTAATTGTTAAAAACCTTGAAGAAGGCACTTCTTTTACCACCCTCGATGAAAAAGAGAGAAAGCTTTTTGCAGAAGATCTAATGATTTGCAGCGAGAAGGGAGGCCTATGCATTGCCGGAGTATTTGGAGGTATAAACTCGGGAGTAACAGAAAAAACAACCACTGTTTTTCTTGAAAGTGCCTATTTTTCTGCCGACAGCATAAGAAAAACAGCGCAGAGGCACCAGCTCAAAACCGATGCTGCCTTTCGCTATGAACGTGGCACCGACCCTAATCTTACGCTCTACGCCCTCAAGTATGCGGCCCAGCTCATTTTAGAAATAGCCGGAGGCCGGGTAGTTGGCCAAATACACGATATATACCCTCAGCCAATAGAGAATTTTCTAATAGACGTTTCCTATAGCAGAATCAATCAACTTATAGGAAAAAAACTGAGCACTCGTGAGGTCGATGAAATATTGGCCGGACTGGAAATACAGCAGGAAAATAAGACTGAAGAAAACTTTACGGCTATAGTACCTCCTTACAGGGTAGATGTGCAGCGCGAAGCCGATATTGTCGAAGAAGTGTTGCGGATATATGGCTATAACAATGTGGAGTTACAACCAACTTTGAGCTCTACTTTTCTTTCGGAGTTCCCGAAAAAAGATGCTGACTCTCTTCAACAAGAAACTTCCAGGCTATTGAGTGGTGCAGGATTCAACGAGATCATGACCAACTCATTGACCAAACATCAGTATGCCGAAGCCTCCGCGAGCATTAATTCAGAAGAAGATGTTCACATATTAAACTTTTTGAGTGAGGAGCTTAACGTAATGCGCCAATCGCTGCTCTTTTCAGGCTTAGAAGTTTTGGAGCGTAACATTAAACGCAGACAAACCGACCTGAAGCTTTATGAGTTTGGCACCACTTATCATAAAAAGAACAACCAGTACACCGAGCAATCAAGGCTATGTTTGTTTATTACCGGAGCCCAAGCACAAGAGTCATGGCTAGACAAAAGTAGATTGGTTCGCTTTCACGACCTCTCGCAAGTAGTCTATCAGTTACTCAATAAGTTTGGAATTCACCAACTCGACATTGAAGAGGCCAGCTCAGATGTTTTTGCCTATGGTATAAGTCTTAGTTACAGAAAAAAACCGCTGGTGCATCTCGGCAAGGTTAATCCTAAACTGGCCAAACTTTGCGATGTGAAGCAGGAAGTTTTCTATGCCGACTTCGACTGGGAGGCTCTTCAAAAGTATTATCCATTAACGATTGACTTTGAGCCACTTTCCAAATATCCGGAAGTGAAAAGAGACTTATCATTAGTTGTTGACAAATCGATAAAATTTGAGGACATTAGGAAGCTTGCCGTAAAAAATACAGGCAAATTATTGACAGGCTTGCGCGTGTTCGATGTATATCAGGGAGACAAAATTAGGGCCAATGAAAAAGCCTATGCCATGAGTTTCTTTTTACAAGACCAGCAACAAACACTGACTGACAAAGTAATTGACAAAACCATGCAAAGGCTGATAAACGTCTTTGAAAAAGAACTAAAAGCAACAATTAGAAGATAATGAGCAACCATCCGATTGACCAGAAGCTTGCTGTTCTCGAGAAACGAGTAAACGAACTGATCAAGGCCTACCAGTCGGAAAGAGCTAAAAACACACAATTAGAGCAGGTAAACCAACAGTTAAAAGCTGAAGTTAATGGCCTTGAAGCCAAACTTGCTGATTTTCAAAATCAGTACAAAATCGCTAAAATTGTATCTAGCACAACAGTGGAGAAGGATGAAGCTGTTGAGTTGAAAAATAAATTAAACGAGTACATTAAAGAGATTGATCGTTGCATAGCTCATTTGAGCTAACTTTAAGATAAATGGATCTTCTATCAATAAAACTTAAAATAGGAGACCGCGAGTACCCAATGAAAGTGAAACCTGAAGAGGAAGCTAGGGTACGTAACGCAGGCAAATTCATCAACGAAAGACTTCGGTCTTATCGGGAAAAGTTTGGTATTGATGATAAAGAAGACCTGCTGGCTATGGTGGCCTTTGACTGTATGGTAGCTAAACTGAAAAGTGAAGAAGAGTTTACTGCAATCGATAGCACAGCAGAAAACACCATTGACAGACTGGACAGCCTCATAAAGCAAGCACTCTCTTAATACCGTCATTTCATTTCAACTCAGGTTTTATTCGGTCTCCGCATAGATTATAAATACATATGGGAGAAACGCTAACTATTTTGCTGACAGCCATCGGATCTTTGGCAGTTGGCTTTTTATTAGGTCGCTTTGTGTTGCAAAAACTCAACACAAAAGCCACACTTGAACTCGAAGAGAGGGGAAAACAAATCATTAAAGAAGCGGAGCTAACGGCCGAAAACATTAAGAAAGACAAAATCTTAGAGGCCAAAGACAAATACTTTAAACTAAAGGCAGAGTTTGAAGAAGAAGCCAACCGCAAAAAGAATCAGATAATAGCCAACGAAAATAAGCTCAAGCAACGAGAGAGTAAACTCAATCAGCAACAAGCCGAAATTAGCCGCAGAGAAGCCGAACTCGACAGCCTCAAAGAAAATGTAGAAGCGCAACTGGAAATTGTAAGAAAGCGCAAGGAAGAACTCGAAAGCAAGGTGGAAGAAAAGGTAAAAGCCTTAGAAAAAATTGCTAACCTTTCGGCCGATGAAGCAAGAGAGCAGCTTATTGAAACCTTGAAAGACGAAGCCGAGAGTAAAGCTTCGGCCCTCATTAAAGACATTATAGACGAAGCCAAACTCTCCGGTGCCAAAGAAGCCAAAAAGATTGTAATAGAATCTATTCAGCGCACAGCCACTGAGCATGCCATTGAAAACTGCGTTTCTATTTTCAACATAGAAAGTGACGAGATCAAGGGTAAAATCATTGGCCGGGAAGGCCGAAACATTCGTGCCCTCGAAGCAGCCACCGGTGTAGAAATAATAGTAGACGATACGCCCGAGGCCATTATCATCTCCGGTTTCGATCCTGTACGAAGAGAAATAGCCCGCCTGTCGTTGCACCGATTAGTGACCGATGGCAGAATTCACCCCGCCAGAATTGAGGAAGTGGTGAACAAAACCACAAAAAATATTGAGGAAGAGATAGCCGAAATTGGTGAGCGCACAGTCATAGACCTGGGCATTCATGGCCTTCATCCGGAGCTGATTAAATTAGTAGGCCGAATGAGGTTCCGATCTTCCTATGGCCAAAACCTGCTACAGCACTCCCGCGAGGTAGCCAACCTCTGTGCCACTATGGCCTCAGAGCTGGGGCTCAACCCTAAGAGAGCAAAGCGTGCCGGACTATTGCACGATATTGGCAAGGTATGGCCGGAAGAACCTGAAATGCCACATGCTATATTAGGTTTTGAGCTAGCCAAAAAGTACAAAGAGCATCCGGAAGTATGCAACGCCATTGGTGCCCACCACGATGAGATGGAAATGACCTCTCTCATTGCTCCTCTGGTTCAGGCCTGCGATGCCATATCAGGTGCAAGACCGGGAGCCAGAAGAGAAGTGATGGAGTCTTACATAAAACGACTCAAAGAACTTGAAACTCTCGCCCTCAACTTTGAAGGAGTAAATAAATGCTACGCCATTCAGGCCGGACGAGAGCTGCGTGTAATGGTTGATGCCGAGTCAGTTACCGATGCTCAGGCGGCTCAGCTTTCATTCGATATTTCTCAAAAAATTGAAAAGGAAATGCAATATCCGGGGCAAATCAAAGTCACGGTAATTCGCGAAATGCGTGCGGTAAACTACGCCAAGTAGTCTATCAAAAGCAACGCAGGCTGTTTCAGATGGCTAAATCAGAGGTAGTGTCCTACTACCCATGTCACATGCCGGTTCATGTGCCAATTTTAGCCTTTCGAAACAGCCTGTTTTTTTACAAACTAAAATATGTTCCCCTTCCGGCTTGCTCGGGTCGAGTATTCCTGATATTTTAGGAAAGGCGTGCACTTATTGGAGTCGTGATTCCATCCGTTGAATCATACAGCATTTCTCCAGTGGCAGTTTGCGTCAGGAGGTTTTTCCTCAATTTTAGATTAACCTTAAACATCTACTGTGACTAAGTCTTTTGAGGCAGTAATTGCCGCTGTGCGAATGTCTTTGACCCCTGGCAGAATCTATTCAATACTGCTTCTCCTTGTGCTCACCACCATGGTCTCTGCGCAGCAGAATTTCGACTACCTGATGAGTAAAGCGAGGGAAAACTCCAGAAACCCGGACAGCCTCTCTTACTATGGCAAAGTACTATTAGAAAAAGAAGACAGCCTTTCAAGACTAGAAGGGTACTTTGCCATAGGTTATGCCGCCTACCAGTCGGGAAGCATTAAACAGGCCGTAGCTTACTACGATTCTGCCCTCTTCTTTACTAATCGGAAAAAACTACGCACTACCTACGACAGAATTGTACGCAATCAGGCCATTGCTTACCAGCGCATGGGCGAAATTGATAAGGCCAAACAGATTTACGAGCAAATGCTGGTACTGGCAGACGATGAAAAAAGTCCTATAGGACGGGCACTAGCCCTGAATCAGCTGGGTATATTAGAACAAATGGATGGCAATTTCGAAAAAGCCTCCAAACAGTTCAACGAAGCCCTCGACCTATACAAAAAACATAGCCCTGAAGGCATGGTGAACACCATGCTCAATTTGGGAACGCTCTACGGCCGAATGGACCTTATTGATAAGTCCAACACTATACTCAAAGAAGCTGCCGCCACAGCCATGAGCTTCAAACAACCGGTATTAGCGGCCAGATGCTACAATAACATTTCTGTCAACTTCAGAAAAATTGCTCAACTCGATTCCAGCAACACCTATCTGAAAAAGTCACTCCCTATATACACCGCCACAAGAAACACTCTGGGTTTAGTAAACACCTATCAGAATATTGCTCATAACTTTTTAGAAGCTGAAAATCAAGACAGTTGCTATCACTATCTCCACCAGGCAAGAGCACTCAACGAACCTGGCGAAGACATGTTTCTATCAGGTGAGCTTGATTTTTTAGAGGCTCAGGCCGAACTGAAGTTTGGAGAAACCGCAAAAGC
Source organism: Roseivirga sp. UBA1976 (assembly GCF_002336325.1). Taxonomy (NCBI): domain Bacteria; kingdom Pseudomonadati; phylum Bacteroidota; class Cytophagia; order Cytophagales; family Roseivirgaceae; genus Roseivirga; species Roseivirga sp. UBA1976. Next base: position 35,261 of record NZ_DDDQ01000009.1, read on the forward strand.
CATTGCACTCATTAACCAGTCAATTACCAAAGCACTTACCCAGCAAAGAATAGACGACTTACGCGATCGGTACGAATTTCTTTCCGAAGCCTATGAAAAAGATGGGCAGGACAAACTAGCCCTGCAAATTTTAAAAAAATGGAAAGCTCTGGACGACAGTCTGGAGTACTTTAAAAACATAAAGACTATCGATGAGATTACGGCAGAATACGATCTGGCTCGCAGCGAAATACTGGTAGAATCTACCAGAGTAAAAACCAACCTCACCCGAAACCTCATCATAGTAAGTGTTATTACACTCTTAGTAGTTGGCCTCGCCTATACGTACTATAGAAACTTTAGAAAAGAACGGAACGAGAAGTTGGTAAAAGAAAATGAGCTTGAACAACTCAAAGAAAAACTGAGAGACTTAACCCATCGATCGCAGCTGGCCACTCAGAGAGAATTTATAACGCTAAAAAGCAAAGCACTCCTCAAACTGGAAGAGATCAAATACATTCAGTCCGATGGGCCTTATATTGAAATCTATCTGGACGAAAAACAGAAACCGGAAGTAGACCGAAATACGCTCAAGAACATTCTTTCCGAGCTCCCCTCCAATAAATTTATTCAGGTACACCGGAGCTATATTGTAAATATAGACCACATTAAATCTATATACGCCACCAAACTGGTACTTGAAGATGGCACCGAATTGAATGTGAGTAGAAGCTTCAAAGAAGAGGTAGAATCACTATTGAACATGCCCGCCTAAAAGGACAATGGCAAGAGTTGATTAATAATGAAGAACACAAGAACAAGACTATTCCCCATCGCTCAATTCATTCTGTATCTAGGACTTTTGCTAAGCGCGGAGTCAAAGGCTCAGCAAGACTTTAATGACCTTAAGTCAGATATTTTAATGGCAAAAACGGAAAGGGCACGACTCGAAGCCATTGTTACCCTAAGTGTAACTTATAACCGGAACCAACTGGATAGCCTGTACTACTACTCCGAAGTACTCTCCGACCCCGATATTAACGACAAAGAATTTGCTGAAGCTGCTAAGGACCTGATAGAAGGAGTTGCCCTTTACCATCAGAGCAGACATGCAGAAGCCATAGACCTTTTGGAGATAAGCCGGAAGAACTTTGCCGAGCTAGGCTCCAAAAACCTTCAAATACGAAGCATGAGTTTTCTAGGGCTGGCCTACAACCGTTCGCGCGAACATGCGCAATCGGCCGATGTTTTCAGAGAAGTACTGAAACTTACCGAAAACGATAGCGAATATACCGATGCCCGAATTGCCGCCTTCGGCAACCTATCCAACGCCTACAGAGCTCTTGGTCTTTTTGCCGAAGCTATTCACTCCCTGGAAAGAGCCATTGAACTATCGGGCGATGTTCGGCCAGAAACCCAACAGATGAGCTACTTCAACCTTGGTCAGATGTTGGCCCAACTGGAATTATATGATCGCGCACTCCATGCCCTCCGACTTATTGATGTAGAAAACTTTCCCTCAGAATCTGTTCAAACTGCCGTTTACTCCAATATGGCAAGAGCCTTCAAACAGCTTAACCTTTCAGACTCTGCTCATTTCTACTATCAAAAAACCCTTAACAAAGCTCAAACAACCAACAATTGGCAGCAAGCCCTAAAACCCCAAATAGAGTTGGGTAGAATTGCTATAGAACGTCAACAATTTCCGCTGGCAGAAACATTACTTAACAACGCAGACGATTTTTACAAGCAACACCGTTTTCCTCCACCTGCTTACACCGACCTGCTACTTGCCAAAATGGAGCTCTATATAGCCAGTGGCCAGTGGCAGAAAGGCCTCCAGGCATCTAAAACCTTCGAGCAGTTCATCAATACAAATAGCATTATACACATGAGTCAGAATGGCTTTGAGCTTGTGGCGCAAATCCATGAAGGGCTTGGCGACACTGAGTTGGCGCTTCAATATCAGAAAATGTACAACGACCTGGGCCTGGCGGCCAAAGAAGCCGTTCAGACCAACCGACTGATTGAACAAAGAAACCAATTGGCCCTGCTCGATGCTAACGAGCGCCTTGAAGAAGAGAGCTCCTCTAAAGAATTTTATCAGGGGCTTACCTTTCAGGTGATTGCCCTAAGCCTGATACTTTTAACAGTACTTTCAATTGTATACAGATACTATCACCGGGTTAAAAAAGACAACGTGGTAAAATCTACCGAGCTGAGCCAGTTAAAAAGCCAGCTGGAAGAAGCGCAGAGTCAAACTCAGGAGGTAGAGTTTATAAGTCTTAAAAGCAAGGCCTTGATAAAGCTCAGTGACCTCCGCTTTGTTCGTTCCGATGGTCCATACCTGGAATTTCATTTGACCAGTAAAACCAAACCGGAAATTGACAGAAACTCTCTTAAAAGCCTCATGGAAGAACTACCCAATAATTTCATTCAGGTTCATAGAAGCTTTATTGTAAATCTAAACCAGGTAAAGTCTATCTATAAATCAAAATTGGTACTTAATGACGACACAGAGATTAGTGTGAGCCGCAGCTTTAAGGACGACATAGACGAACTGCTGCGCAACACCGCCTGACATTTAGTACTACTTTTAACGTTGTTCGTGACAACACCAAGCCAACCCCTTCTATTCACAAGGCTTTTTCAACATGTCGTTCATGACAACTAACCCGTCAGTCATGACATTTATCTGAAATTGGGCCGCTCATTCACCAAATTGAGTAACAACAATCAGTACTCCAATTAGGGTACCCACACATTCCAATGACCAACAAAATTCAGACTAAAGACAAGAAGAGAATTCTTGAGCTTCTCTCTGCCAGAGAGGTTGAGATTCTCACGCATATGGCTAAGGGCAGTTCCAGAAGCGACATAGCATCGGCCCTTTCCATTTCGGTGCTTACCTATGATGAACATAGGAAGAACATCAGAAACAAACTTGGCCTGCACTCCAGTGCCGACTGGGCTTTGGTTCTGCTCCCTTTTATGGGCTAACCATAAAAGGCAATAAAAGAAATATAGTCGGTTTAGTTGAGTCTCTTGGTTGGGGAGTACACACGGTTCTCCCCGCCATTCTTGCCCAAACCAGCATATCAACATAAGTCAAAAAAAATTATCACAACCAAAATGTTAACAAAAATGAAAAAACGACTACTCCTCGTTCTTAGTTTCGCACTGGTTTTGGGCATACCTGCCACTATGGCTTTGCCTTTACAAGACGGTGCAGCTCAGGTTCAGGAAGGCAAAAAAATGAGCTTTCAGGGAACCCTTTATGAAAATGGAACACCGGTTACCGGTGAACGTAACTTTACCTTTTTAATAGATCTTGGTGAAGGCAACAGCTGGACAGAGACCCAGAGCAATGTTCAGATTATAGAAGGTCTCTATGCTGTTACACTCGGTTCGGTAAACCCAATGCCCGAAGACCTTTTTCATGGAGTAAGTGGCCGTACGCTTACCGTTAGCATTGGCAACACCGTATTGGGAACCACAGAGCTACTTGCTCCATTCTCGCCAAAACCCATTGGCCCTACCGATGACCTCCCCAGAAGAATAAGCATAGATAACTCTACTACAGACTCAGACACCATCTTCTATTTCAATATTTCCTCAGACAACCTGAACAGAGGAACCCAAAGAGGTATTCAGGTAGATATGACCGGAGCAGGGTTCAAAACCGCCCTCAGAGGCAACGTAATCTCCCTCGAAGGAAATGAACAAGGAGGCATTGCCATAATAGGTAGCGCAATAGGCCAGGGCAACGGCAGCCACGAAGGTGTGAGAGGACAAGCCTTTGGAGCCGGACGAAACAATGCCGGAGTACTAGGGTTAGCCGGAGGTCCGGGCAATGGTGCCACAGGATATGAAGAAGGCTCTTACAACAACGGGGTCGTAGGCTATGGCCAGTCTAACCCATGGGGAAACACCGGTGTAAGTGGTTGGGCCCTAGGTAATGTTGGGGTAGACAATATTGGAGTTGCCGGTATCTCCGCTGTAGGAGGAGAAGACAATACAGAAATAGAAAACAAAGGTATTCTAGGAAGAGCCGAAGGCTATGGCATTAACAAAGCCATATGGGGCCGTGCCATGAATGGCGTAGAAAACTGGGCCGGATGGTTCGAAGGAGACGTGGCTGTGCACGGAGGAAACAACCTGAATGTATACGGTTCTAATCCGGAAGACAGTATTAAAGTACAGCTCAACTATTACGAACCAAATCACTCTGGTTCGGTGCTTACCTTTGGCCACAATAAAACCAGGCGCTCGCTCATTGGCAGCGACTCCTATCGCACAGGAGGCTTGCTACACCTATACGATTCATTAGACAGGGCCATGGCTCAGCTAAGAGCAACCGGCCGAATAGCCGAATGGGTAGCCGACCAACACCCACATGGACAGCTCTCCTTGTGGGGCAATACCAGCCAGAATTTCTACATGGGAGCAAGAGTATGGGAAGAAGGAGGATCGGACTTGCCGGTATTGCAAATGTTTGGCAAGAGAATCGAAAATCCGGATAACCCCGGCAACTTCTCTCCAATGGAAGGAGTATTCATGTCCATTCAGGACTTTGGTGACGGAAAGCAACAAGGCCTATTGCAATTAGGCAAAGAAGGAGAAGCAGCTGCCGTTATGAGCAAAGACAATCTGCAAGCCATGCTCAATATAGTAGACCACAACAGCAAAACCCGCCTTGAGGTGAACGAGCAAAATTCAGGTTCTATCAAGCTAATGAGTGCCGTTGACTCAGTAAATGTGCTCATAGACTCCAATGGAGAAAAAGCAGGTCTTATTCACCTCAACGATTCATTAGGAAGAGCCAACATGAGAATGCTCACCTACTCTGGTGGTGGTGCATACCTCGAGCAGCACGCAGGAATTTCAGAAATTGGTGAAACACGTGTTACCTACCAACTCGTTGGCAATGCCAACCCCTGGAGCAATATGATCGCCCGCAATGCCGATGGCACAGCCAAAGGCCGCGTTCAAAGTGGCTGGTTGCCAGGAGGTGGTGAAGAAATAGGGCAATTCCGAATTTCAGATGGCAGCAACAGAACACTCGCACAAATGTTTGCTAACGGAACAACTGGTGGACGACTCGCACTGGAAGGTCCAAGCTCATCAAACTTCTTTATGGGCGGAAAGGATTGGGAAAATGCCGACCTGGCTTTCTTCGCAATGCGAGGAGCGACATCAGTTAATGACGGAAACGGAGGCTCTTACTTCCCAGATCTAATTGCCCTTAATATTAATCAAAAAGATGGAGTGGACTATGGCTCGTTTGACATGAACAACTCCAGCTATTCAAGCATAAATCTAGGTGTTAAATCATGGGAAAGTGATGGGCTAAAGAAACCCATTTTCCAAATGATGAGCGACTTTGAAAAGTCCGATGGAAACGGAGGTACCTATAGGCCGTCCTTAGTAGATATGCAGGTAAATATTTCGAATGCAGGCACATATTCTGGAGACTTCAACCTAAACAGTTCAGCAGGCACAGGTATAAGAATGTATGGAGGCGCAGACTTCAATAATGATGCTTCCGATGTATATAGTCACATTGCTTTAGATGGTTTAAATAACAACCACATCTACCTTGACGGGAACGGTAATGGTGACTTTACAGGCAATATCAGTGCTGTTTCTATCAATCAAACCTCTGATGCTCGTCTCAAAACCAATGTAAGTACCCTAACCTCCGGCCTGGCCATGGTAAATAGTCTGAGAGGTGTACGCTATAACTGGAAAGATACAAGCCGACCTGAAAACAAAATTGGCTTTATCGCTCAGGAAGTGGAAAAAGTAGCCCCAGAACTGGTTATAACCAAAGAAGATGGCTTTAAGGCTGTGAACTATGGAGAAATGACCGCCCTTTTGGTTGAAGCTGTAAAAGAACTTACGGCTCAGGTAGAAGCGCTCAAAGCAGAAAATGGCCAGCTCAAAGCCGAGGCCAACAAAGTAGAGGCCTTAGAAGAGCGTTTGGCAAAAATTGAAGCCTTGCTTTTAAACACCCCTAAAACTGTTAACGCTGATCAAAAATAATCAGACATGATTAGCATGAAACGATCAAAAACAGTCAGATACCTGGCAACCATGCTGATGGTAGCCCTCTATGCCTTGCCAATGCAGGCACAAGAAGGCTCTACCGATAATGCGCGAAACAAGCGTATGACCACAGCCAGTGGAGGATGGTTTTCAGGGGGTATAAACACCAGCTTTATTTCCGTAGGGCAGAATGGTGCGAGTACCTTGCTTACCGCTACCGATGGCCAAACCCAGTACAAAGGCAACTTTGGCTTTGTGGTACCATTGGTTGAAAAAATAGAGCCCAATCAGGCACCAATAGCCATATCGGCAAGCCGATCGGTATTCTATAAACTTGGCGATGTACTGCGTCTCAATGGTTTCGACCCGGATGGAGACGCTATAAGGTTCGAGGTGACTCAAGGGCCTGAAAATGGAGAATTAACAGTATCAGGTGCTCGTGCAGGACGTTTTACGTTCACACCGGCCGGTAGCCTTTTGCCCAAAAATGGTTACAAAGACACCATTCGGTTCAAAGCTATAGAAGTTGAAGGTGAGAAACTAGAATCTGAAGTGGCCATGCTGCCCTTTACTTTCAACGTGGCCGATGAAGCACATGAAATCACGAATCTGACCGTTGCCTCTTCTTCAGAAAGTGCCAAAACCCTGGCCCTGACACTGACCGATTCACGGTTCAATGCCAACTACACCATAGACATTGGCTATATAGACCTATCGAATCCTTCGGCTCCAAAACAGGTATCCATTGTAAATTCCGGCTTTAGCCTGGAGAGTTTCACACAAGACTCCAATACACTCACCCAAACCATTAGTGTGAGCAAAACGGACCATCCTTACCTGTTTAGTGCTGAAAAAGCCATCATTACCGTTTTGGTTAAAACACGTTCCGGATTTAGTGACGATGACCTGTTTGTTTTGACCAATACAAGCAACGGCAGTGGTGGTACTATTAGCCATTTAGATTCGGATACCCGATTCTTTACTCAAAACGGAGACACAAAAAGCCTTACCAATCAAACTTCTTCCGATGGGCTATTCTTCAGTTTTGCTTCGGAGAAAGAAACTCCGGAAAACACGGCCGTTTCTATGAACTTGTTTGCCGTAGAATTAGGTGACTTTGACCTTAACAATGCCTCAATAGCTATAACTACCAACCCCAAGAAAGGCTCTATTACCGACCCTGTTTTGGTAAAGTCTTCCGCCAACCTGGCACAATGGACGGTGTTTTATAGCCCGGTAGGCGATGTGGGTTATTTAGATTCGCTGGAGTTTACAGTGACCAGTGCCGACAGAGAAGCTTCGGTTTCCGCGTTTGCCAAAGTGCAAGTGGTAGATGTAAACGACCCGCCAACACTTTCGGCCATTGCCGATCAGCAACTAAATGAAGAGGAAGCCGGAACCGTAGACCTGAACTTTGCCGATGTAGATAACGACCTTATAGTTACCGTTACTTCATCCAATGCCAACCAGGTAGCGGCCACAGTAAGCAATGGCCAGCTAACGTTAACTCCTGCCCTCAACTTTAATGGAAAGGTAAACATTACGGTACTGGTAGAAGAAGAAGGCACCAGCGAGGCATATTCAAAATTAGAAACCTTTGAAGTAGAGGTTGTGGCCGTGAACGATGCCCCAATTATGGCCTCAATTAGCGATCAGGTGATAGATGAAGACAATGTATTTACATACACGCTATCTGCCACTGATGTTGATGCTGCAGTGCCATTGTTCACTTACAAAGCAACCCCCGATATAGCCGGAGTAGCCACCGTTTCCATCAATGGGAATGTGCTAACAGTAACTCCTTCGGCCAATTACTTCGGTACTATAAACTTTAGTGTAACAGCCGATGACCGTCTGGGAACTAATACTTCTGTTTCGGCAGCAGAAACATTTAGCCTTACCATTAACCCGGTAAACGATGCTCCCGTTTCAGTAGCCACCATTCCCGCCCAAAACCTGGTAGATGTTCAGCCCGCTTATATAATGAATCTTGGGCTATACTTCGATGACGTGGAAACATCAGATGCTAACCTTACCTTCACTCATAATGCTACCGGCACTCTGTTCACGCTTTCGGTAGAGCAAAACAACCTTACCGTTACTCCAATTCAAGGGCAGAGTGGTAGTGAAGACGTAACCATTACTGTAAGTGATGGAGAGCTCTCTGTATCGCAAACCGTTACTTTCAATATTCAGGGCAATAGTAGTGACATTACAGCCGCAACTATAGATAATGTGAGCATTGATGAAGATGCCGGAGCCTACACAGTAGATTTGAGTGGTGTTTTTGCTGACACAGGCGATCCTTCCGCTCAATTCTCCTACACTATTGGAGGTCTTTCAAAGGTGAGCTCATCGTTGAATGGCACAGATTTGGTGTTGACTCCCGAGGCAAACTTCAATGGCACAGAGACCATTTTAGTAATAGCCAGTGCGAATGGGAAAACTTCATTTACCTCATTTCAGATTAATGTAAATGCCGTAAACGATGCTCCTACCCTGGGTTCTGTCAGTGCACAAAGCATTCAGGAAGATGGCCTGTTGAGCGATCTGTATATAACGTTTGAAGATATAGATACAGACGCTTCAGACCTCAGCTTCACAGCCACTTCATCTAACGAATCGCTCATTGCTTCTACAGCTATTGGCATAAGTAAAGGAAGCAATGGTATAACACTTTCTGCCCCAACCCTTGCCAATGCTTCGGGCAGTACAACCATTACCGTTACTGTTTCTGATGGTGAACTTACCGCCACTCGTCAGTTTACGGTAAACGTACTTTCTGTAAACGATGCGCCAACAGTCATTTCTACAACTATTGCGGCCGCTTTGGAAGATGCTGCTTACGAGCAAGCATTGTCCGGTTTGTTTGCCGATGTGGATGGTGATAACCTGAGCTACAGTATAGAGGGTGGTCCTGAATGGCTAAGCATTGACAACGGCTCTTTGAGCGGAACGCCAGGCAATGATGATGTGGGAAATACCTCCTTCTATATAACCGCAAGTGATGGTTCGGGCGGCAGTGTGCGACAGCAGTTTAGCATTACTGTTACCAATACCAACGATGCCCCTGTGGTGGTATCTCCTGCTGCGGATATCACTGCTACTGAAGATGTATTACTGAGCTCATTTATCAGTAGCTCAATCTTTAATGATGTAGATGGAGATAATCTAACTCTCTCGGCCACTTTTAGCGGAGCAAATTGGTTAACCTTTGATGCAACCAACAATCGCTTTACCGGAACCCCTGGCAATGATGATGTCGGTACGGTGAATATTACTATAACCGCTACAGATCCTGATGGGGCCTCTGCCTCGGACGAATTGGTACTTACGGTAGTGAATACCAATGACACTCCCACCGATTTGGCCCTTTCGGCAATAACAGTAGCCGAAAACAGCGACATAGGTACAGTAATAGGAAGTCTTTCAACTACCGATGTAGATGCCGGAGACTCATTTACTTATACTCTGGTGTCCGGATCGGGTGCAGAGCATAATGATGTCTTTGCCATTGCCAATGGCAATTTGGTAACCAATGCAGCTATTGACTTTGAAAGCTCAGCCAGTCTTAATTTAAGACTGCAAACCACCGATGCGGCCGGAGCCACTTACCAGAAGTCTTTTACTATTGTGGTGACCAATGTAAACGAAGCTCCTACCGCGCTAAGCCTGAGTAATTTAAGCTTGGCTGAAAACAGCGGAAACAATGCTGAAGTGGGTAGTTTGAGCACTACCGACCCGGACAATGGAGACAGCTTTACTTACAGCCTGGTTTCAGGTGCTGGAGACACAGACAACAGCGGCTTTGACATTAGCAATGGAAAACTGGTGTCTAAAAACAGTCTGGACTTCGAAACTAAAAGCAGCTATTCGGTAAGAGTGAAAACCACTGATGGCGGAGGCCTGTCTACTACCAGCAGCTTTACCATTACCGTAACGGATGTCAATGAAACACCAACCGACATTGGTATATCGGCCAGTTCAATTGATGAAAATGTGGATGAAGGCACCGTAGTGGGCGTACTTAGTACTACCGATGAAGATGCTAACGACAGCTTTACTTACAGTCTGGCTTCAGGAAGCAATGACAATGATGCCTTTAGCATTGACGGTAGCAATCTAATTACTGCCGCAGCAGTAGATTTCGAAACCAAAGCGAGTTATACAGTGATAGTTACCACCACTGATGGCGGTGGCAATACGCTGGATAAAACCTTGACGATTACTGTAAACAATGTGGCCGAACCTTCAATAGCCGCTATTGACGGGTTGGTATTTGCAACCACTGATATTGAAGAAACTTCTACCCTTACGTTTACCGTGGAAAACACAGGAGATACAGAAATTGAAGTTTCTTCTATTGCGCTACCAGAAGGCTTTTCTGCCGATAAAACTGCGTTTAATGTAGCCATTGGCAGTTCTGCTGATGTAATAGTAACTTTTGCCCCGGACGAAGCCAAAACCTACAGTGGCGAAATAGTAATGCAATCGACCGTAGGCGAAACACGAATCAACGTGGTGGGTGAAGGAACAATTGTTACCGGGCTTGATGACGATATGCTTAAGGCAACCCAGATTGGGTTGTATCCCAATCCGGCTCGTGATGTTGTGACCATAGACCTAACTCAGCTACCTCATATTCAACCGGACCTTGCCATTGTAGACTTAAATGGCAACAGCGTTTGGAGCAAACAAAAGGTGCAGGAATCAAAGGTAGAGTTGGATACAGGTACTTATCCGGCCGGCACTTACCTTATCAGAATATCTTCTGATAAGGGCAGTGTGGTGAAAAAGCTAATCATTGTAAAGTAAGTCAGCATGAAACAGAAGATCATTAGAACAAACTATATGTTGCTGAAGAGTCTAATGCTGGGAATCATCTTGTTAACCACCGCCTCTTGCAAAGGTGGTGGTGATGATACCCCTCAAAAGACTCCTCAAGAAATAGCACAGGAAGTAATGGAAGCTACCTGGAGCCTGGAAAATGGAGGGTCTATAACCCTGGATGGCAGCAATGTCTCTAACCGCTATGAAGGCTTTACCCTTCGTATAGGAAATAAAACCTACACCACTACCAATGCTGGAGAGCTTTTTCCTGCTACAGGTACATGGAACTGGGTGGGAACATCGGACGACCAGGTAACTACAGAAAGCGGTAAGGAAATAACCATTACCGAGCTAAGCTCTACTCGTTTTGCCTTTTCATTTAGAAAAACCGACCAAAACGTGGCAGCAGGCGTACCCGGCAATTATGTGGTTACTCTTACCAAGTAACCTGACAAAACTTAAAAGCATACGCTGTTTTTTTTAAAAAATACCTAGATCAGGGTATTGAGTACGGAAGTAATCTGTGAGACCTTTACATCGTCAGTAAAGATTCATATAGTAGTCTGATTTAGTTGAGTCTCTTGGAAATGGGAACCGCAGAAGGTGGTTCCCATTTACCCCTAACCCTGAAACCCTATGACTGAAAAAGCCATCAATACCATTTCAAAATTTGTAAGCAAGGTTTCTGATAATTTTGAGGTAATTATTCTTGTGGCCGTTATACTTTTTATTCTGCTCTAGCTCCATAAGCCACAATATCCCAACCCCACTATTGCACATCTGTCTGATTACCTTCCTCCCGCGCACACCCCCTTTTAATTATCACTCCTCTCTTTTTAGAAAGAACCATTTTATGGGGTTACAATTTAGATTGCATAGAACTAAACTTCTATCATAAACCGCGTTTTACAACACCTTAATAAGAGCCATTGATGAAGATACAAATGGTAGCAAAGCATAATTGGTGTCATAAGGAAGTAACCCTGTCATTTTAATTAGTGGTCCGGGAAAAAAATTGCATACCATAGCAACAAAAAAGGCCGGTAATTTACCGGCCTTTTCGCAATATCTATGAATAGGAATTATCCATTCAGCACTTTGGCCATGGTTTCACCAATATCTGCAGGAGATTTTACTACATGAATTCCACATTCGGCCATAATTCTCATCTTGGCTTCAGCAGTATCTTCAGCACCTCCAATAATGGCCCCGGCATGACCCATTCTTCTACCCGGAGGAGCTGTTTGGCCGGCAATAAAGCCAACTACAGGCTTTTTATTTCCGGTAGACTTAATGTACTCTGCAGCCTGGGCTTCGTAGTTTCCACCAATTTCACCAATCATAACAATGGCATCGGTTTCATCATCTTCCATCAACAGCTGCACCGCATTTTTAGTTGGTGTGCCAATAATTGGGTCGCCACCAATACCAATGGCAGTAGAAATTCCCAAACCGGCTTTAGCCAATTGATCAGCAGCCTCATAGGTTAGGGTTCCTGACTTGGAAACTAGCCCTACTCTACCCTTCTTAAACACGAAACCGGGCATAATTCCGACTTTGGCTTCTTCCGGAGTAATAACTCCCGGGCAGTTAGGACCAATAAGAGTAACATCTTTTCCTTTAAGGTATTCTTTGGCCACAACCATATCTTTTACAGGAATACCCTCAGTAATAGCAATGATTACCTTAATGCCGGCATCGGCTGCTTCCATAATGGCATCGGCCGCAAATGCCGGTGGAACAAAAATGATCGAAACATCCGCTCCTGTTTCTTTCACGGCATCGGCTACGGTATTAAAAACAGGTCTGTCTAAGTGCGATTGGCCACCTTTTCCCGGTGTTACACCACCAACCACATTCGTTCCATATTCTATCATTTGACCTGCGTGGAATGTACCTTCAGAACCGGTAAATCCCTGCACAATCACTTTTGAATCCTTATTCACTAAAACGCTCATTGCTATGGGTTTAAATTTGTGGCAAAAATAGAACATAATATCGCACGACCAAAGGGAATATTGAGTATCGAACAGTGTTCCATCAGCTCAATTGGCCGTTTGTCTGGTACATTAGATCATTAACAGATTTTAACCGAAAATTTTTATTCTTATTGAAACCATTTGAGCCTACAGAGCGTCTAATAGACAGAAGTTAATTCTGAAAGAAAGGAGCTCAATAAAGCTCATCAGAATTTAATTCCAGGAGAAGACGTTTAAAACATAGTTAGTTAGTTTTTAGTATTTTAAGGTTGAAGATGAGAAAAGCCCCAAATGGGGCTTTTTTCGTTGATGGGCCTAACCCCGACTAAACAAACAGGCCTTCACTCCATCAAATTTTTATACTATTTTCGGTCTTCACGAAAAGCACAATCACCTTGAAAGAACCACAGTTTTTTGGAGCAAAACTGTTTGGCCTGATTGCCGGGCCGCTCTTGTTTTTCCTTATCCAGTTTATTCAACCTGGCGATGCCCTGAGTGCCGAAGCATGGAAAGTGATCGGTATAGCCCTTTGGATGATTATATGGTGGATTACCGAAACCGCTCCTATACCGGTAACAGCTTTGTTGCCTATTATTCTTTTTCCATTGACCGGGGTGTTTACGGTAGATGAAGCCACTGCTCCCTATGCCAACAAAATCATCTTTCTATTTATGGGAGGCTTTATGCTTGGTTTGGGTATGGAAAGGCACAATCTGCACAAGCGAATTGCCCTAACCCTTATAAAGAAAACCGGCACTAACCCCAATGGCATCATTTTAGGCTTTATGCTTACTACAGCTTTTATATCTATGTGGATTAGCAACACAGCCACCACCGTTATGATGCTCCCCATAGCCCTATCTATCACCCAGTTGTTAGACATTGATGAAAGCGCAACCAAAGGCAAAAGGCGTTTTGCTCTGGGGCTAATGCTAGGAATTGCCTATGCAGCCAATGTGGGTGGAACTGCAACTATTATTGGAACTCCGCCCAATGTGGCCTGGGTAGGCTTTATGAACGACATGATCGGTTATGAGATAACCTTCGCGCGCTATCTTATGATTGGCCTCCCCATTTGTTGTCTAATGCTGACCATCAGCTATTTGGTTATTACCAAAGTAATGTACCCGAGTGGTCTCAAATCATTGTCCGAATCGGCCGAAGTAATTGATGAACAATTAAAAAGCCTTGGTAAAATTTCGAAACCCGAGAAATATGTAGCGGCCATATTTGTGCTTACAGCCCTTACATGGATTTTGAGAGGAAGCATTAACAACTGGTTAAACACCGATCTACTAAACGACTCGGTGATAGCGGTAACAGGTGGTACTCTTATGTTTATCACTCCCATAAAGCTTAAGGAAAACAAGTTCCTGCTCGAATGGGAATACACCCGTAAACTACCCTGGGGCATACTCTTGCTCTTTGGAGGCGGGCTCACACTGGCCAAAGCCATGGAGAAATCGGCCATAGTAGAGTTTGTGGGAGAGAGTATTGCCGGGGGAGGCGAATTAAATACCATTCTACTAATTGCCGGGCTAACGGCCTTCATGCTTTTTATGACCGAAATTATGAGCAATGTAGCTCTCACAGTCATCTTTGTTCCAGTGGTTATAGGCATATCGCAAACACTCGACATGAATCCGGTATATCTCACTCTACCGGTTACCCTTGCCGCCAGTTATGCCTTTATGATGCCTATCTCCACCCCCCCCAACGCAATTGTTTTTTCCAGCGGAATGATACGCATGAAAGAAATGATTAGGGCAGGTCTGGTGCTCAATCTTATAGCCATTGCCTTGCTTGTACTTCTTTCTCAAACACTCTTACCTCTGGTTTACTAAGATGAAAGAAGCAACCAAAATTTTCGATCGGCTAGTTCAGGAAAGAAGGTCGGTAAGAATCTACGATCAAGAAGCTCCATTCGATGATGAAGCTGTACAGAGAAGTATTGAAAGAGCCGTTCTAGCTCCAAATAGTAGCAACATGCAGCTTTGGGAGTTCTACAGGGTTGAATCAGATGAGGCCAAAAAACAGGTAGCCTGGATGTGTATGAACCAAAAGGCGGCCAAAACAGCCCGAGAATTGGTAGTGGTGGTAGCCCGCAGAGACCTTTGGCGAAAAAGGCAGAAAGCATTGGTTCAGGAAATGAAAAGAGTCTATCCCGATGCTAAGTCTAAGCAAGCACAGCGGGCTATGAACTACTACAGGAACCTCATACCCAAGTATTATTGGAGCGACTGGTTCGACCTATGGGGCTTTCTTAAAAAGTGCATTTACTTTTTTGTTGGCCTCAAGCGCCCAATGGTGCGCCATGGCAATCGAACGGATATCCGAATTTCTGTTCATAAAAGCGCTGCACTTGCAGCTCAAAACTTTATGATGAGCATGAAGGCCGAAGGTTATGATACTTGCCCGATGGAAGGAATGGACTCCCTCAGAATCAAACGCTTCCTAAGACTTCCCCGAAAGGCTGAGATTGTAATGGTTATTGGTTGCGGGCCTTCGGCAGAAGGAGGCATTTATTCTGAAAGGTTCAGAATTCCGAACGAAGAAGTCATTTTCCGGGTATAGATAGTCCTACCTTTGGGTTTAAAGCTACCCTATATCTTTTGTTATCGGAAAATATACCTCATCTTCAGAGGTAGTAGGCATTTTAGATACTGAACTATTTCACCATATTTAAATAACCAATTATTGTATTATGAATTCAAGACGCACAATTTCCCTACTGGTCATTTTTTGTTTACTAAGCACTACCTCATGTATGGAAATGCTCGAAAGAGTCTTTTTCCGATCCAATGGAGGTGGCACATACACCTTTGCCATCAATATGTCCGGAATGAAGTCTTTGCTTGCCGGCTATGGTGAAGAGCTGGATATGAAAGACCTGATGAATGAAATAAAAATGGGGGACTCCACCTTAACCCGAAAAATAGGAGGTATAGAAGGTATTAGTAACATTAAAGCCAACTTCGACACCACCAATTTTACTATTGAAATGTCGTTTGAATTTGCTAACCTCGAAGCACTTAACCAAGGCATCAGTGCCTATTATCACGATGAATCATCTCCATTGGACATAGAGCAATACACACTTTATGAACAGAAAGGGGGCGAAATAATTCGTACCAACCAGAATGTAATGTTAGATCAAATCATGAAATCCATTAAAGAAGAGGCTGGTGGTTCTGAAGAACTAGACATGGAGTTTGTAGAAATGTTTCTGTCCGATATGAAGTATACCCAAGAGATCTCGTTCGAAAACGAAATCAAAAAATTTTCTAACGATGAGTATACGCGCACAAACAGTAACACCATTACTTGGACCAAATACCTCTTTAATAAACTCGATGTTAAATCGAATATTGGGGTAAAAGTGAAAACAAAATAGAAATACACATTTAAACCCTCCCCTTAATTCAAGGGGAGGTGGTTGAAGACCCGAGAGATCACTTCTTCTTCATACTCATATCAGAATCTCGCCTGGCCTTAAATTCCGAACCTTCATTCCACTGCGGCCAGTAGGTTTCATTGGCCAATCTGTAGCCCACGTTAAAGAGTAACTTGGCATCTTGAACGATACCTTTTAAGTCCCACTCCTCCGGCTCATAGTTGTCTTGAGGCTGATGATATTTTACTGCGAGATACTCCTTGGTTTTCTCTTCAATATACTCCACACCTTTCTCCTTAGACTCATAAGAACCAGAAGCATACAATGCAGGAATACCCACTTTAGCAAAGTTGAAATGATCTGATCGGAAGAAGTAGCCTTTTCCTGGATCGGGGTCAGGAATAACGTATCTCCCTTGTTTCTCAGCAGCCGTTGTCGCATAATCATCTAGCTCCGACTGGCCATAACCTGTAATGGTCAGATCTTTCATTTCGCCATAAGCCGGCAGGCCATCAATGTTGATATTCGCTACGGTTTGGTTAGGAGGGAAAATCGGGTTTTGAGCGTAGTATGCCGAACCAAGAAGTCCCTGTTCTTCGGCCGTCACGAAAAGGAAGACCACAGATCTTTCCGGCTTTTTCTCCAGCCCGGCAAAGGCTTCGGCAATAGCCAATAGGCCAGTGGTACCGGAAGCATTGTCATGAGCCCCATTGTAAATGGAATCGCCATCGATTGGTTCGCCCACACCCAGATGATCCCAATGCGCTGAATAGATAATGTATTCGTCTGGTCTTACAGAGCCTTTTACGATACCCACTACATTTCTCGACATATCACGCTTTACTTCGTTAGTCACACTAACCGAAGCAGTTAAGCCCATAGGAATAGGTTTGAAATCTTTGGTTTTGGCTATCTCAGAATAGTCTTTGATTCCGGCAGCTTTGAACAATTCAACAGCAGTATTTCTGGTAATCCAACCTTGAATTGGGCATTTGTAGCCGGCATTCGGATCGTCAAGATTTAGTTTGGAGCCTGTCCACGAGCTTTGAACTACCAACCAAGGGTAACCAGCCGGAACAGTTTCATGAACTATCAATACACCGGCAGCGCCTTGTCTGGCAGCCTCTTCATACTTATAAGTCCATCGACCATAGTAGGTCATTTCTTCTCCTTTGAAAAAAGTGGAATCACCAGAACTAAAACCCGGATCGTTCACCAAAACCACCACAGTTTTGCCCTTTACATCCAGCCCTTCATAGTCATTCCATCCATATTCGGGAGCTACAATGCCATAACCGGCATATACCAACTCAGAGTCATCAATACCCACAACCTCGTCCGTTCTCTCGGTATAAACCACCACATCTTTCATGGTTTCGAAGGTCATGATTTGCCCCTTGCCTTTGACCACCATGGTTGGTGATTGCGTTCCGGTAATTTCTACCAAAGGCACATCCTGAAAGTAAGAGTCGCCATTACCGGGAGCCACACCCATAGCCTTTAATTCGGACTCCAGATAATGAATGGTTTTCTCCTCCCCTTCCGTAAAAGGCTTTCTACCCATAAAATCATCAGAAGCCAATACCTGCAAATGCCTGTCGATAGATAGTGTGTCCATCTGAACATCGAACCCTGCGCGTTCAGTCGATGAACCTCCACAGGAATAAATCAAGGCCAGAATAGCCAGAAGCGATATATTTTTGAATAGTCTCATAAGTCTGCTTTATGCCTTGAATTTATGGAAAATTAGTTCTCAATTAAAACTCCTACCCTCAATAGAAAACAACCAGCAATGGCATGATTTGAGAGGGATTATAATTAACTTGAAGCTATGTCTACTCCCTTAGCTGAAGATAAAGCAAAGTTGATTTCGAAGATCAATGAAATAAAGGATCAGTCTGTGATAGACGACCTCATGCGTCTACTTGCCATAAATTCCGATGATTCTATTTATCTCTTATCAGATGGGCAGCGTGCCAACATCATGGAGGCTCGGGAACAAATCAAAAAAGGGCAAGGAATAGACTCAGGGCAAGCCGACCATGAAATTGACCAATGGTTAAACGAGTAATTTGGTCGCCAAGAGCTCAAACAGAGCGTAAGGAAATTCTAGATTTTTGGTTCAAAAGAAACAAAAGCAAAACATACTCCCGAAAGCTCAATAGATTATTCAAAGAAGCAATAAACCTAATTATCGATTACCCCGAAATTGGCAAGCGAACTGATTTGGAGAATGTTCGAGCCAAAATAATTCGTGATTACATTATGTTCTATGAAATCAATGATGATGAATTATTCATTCTTTCGATTTGGGATACTCGGCAAAATCCAGAGAATCTTAAGTTGAAAATATAGTTCAACCTTTGCGCCCTTAGCGGTTAACCTTCACCACAGAGTTGGCGGAGATCGCAAAGGTCACTTCCGTCCTCAAGCTTCAAGCTTCCAACTTCGCGCTTCAAGCTAGTAGCCATACTTCTCCTTCCACATAGCTTTCAAGCGTTTACGCATTTCATCTTCGCGCGCATTACTTCCCGGATCGTAAAGTTTAGTGCCTTTTATTTCCTGAGGCAGAAACTCTTGCTGCACAAAGTTTCCCGGATAATCATGGCTGTACTTATAGCCTTGACCATAACCTTCTTCCTTCATCAGCTTCGTTGGAGCATTGCGAATAGGCATTGGAATGGACAAATCACCTGTTTTTCGAACTAAATCTTGCGCCTTATTGATCGCCATATAAGCTGCATTGCTTTTAGGCGATGAGGCCAAATAAGTCACAGCCTGAGAGAGTATAATCCGACCTTCAGGGTAGCCAATCATATTCACGGCCTGAAAGGCATTGGTTGCTATTACCAAAGCAGTAGGGTTGGCATTGCCAATATCTTCTGAAGCCAGAATCACCAGCCTTCGGGCAATGAATTTGATATCCTCACCACCTTCAATCATTCGGGCCAAATAATACACTGCAGCATTAGGGTCGCTTCCACGAATGGATTTAATAAAAGCTGAGATCACATCGTAGTGCATATCTCCGGCTTTATCATAAGTCGCTACTCGTTGCTGGGCAATGTCTTTGACCAACTCATCAGTGACCACGGCCGGATCGTCTTCAATATTCTGAACTACCAGATCTAGCAGATTGAGCAATTTGCGAGCATCTCCACCTGAAATATTAAACAGTGCCTGCGTTTCTTTCAGCTCTACTTGTCGCTTGCTGAGGATTTCATCCTTTGCCAAAGCCTGCTCTATCAAACGGAACAAGTCTTCTTTAGAAAGTGCCTTGAGCGTATACACCTGGCTTCTCGATAGCAAAGCGGAATTCACTTCAAATGACGGGTTTTCGGTAGTGGCACCAATCAGCGTAATATCTCCCTTTTCAACAGCCCCAAGCAAAGCATCTTGCTGCGACTTGTTGAAACGGTGAATTTCATCGATAAAAAGAATAGTATTCGACTGAAACTTGGCCTTTTGTATTACCTCTCTTACTTCTTTCACTCCTGAACTGATGGCACTCAGGGTAAAAAACGGAGCCTTCACCGAGTTGGCAATGATATTAGCAATGGTGGTTTTACCCACACCCGGAGGTCCCCAGAGGATCATAGATGGAATTCTGCCTGCATTAATCGCTCTTCGCAAAACTCCCTCCTTTCCTACCAGATGCTCCTGTCCAATCAGGTCATCAAGCGTTTGAGGCCTCACTCTTTCGGCAAGCGGTTTTCGGGTAAAATCCATGCGGCTAATTTAAGTTCTCTAAGCTAGAAGGAAACCTTCGTGCCTGAAAATCGACAGAATTATTTCTAAGCTCGAAACTGCCATCAAGTCGGACGACTAAGCAACATTCCGGTAACTAAGTCACGGACAGAAAGGACTTTGACCCCAACCCTTCCCGAGGCTTCGGGAGGGTAAGGCGATGAAGCTTTTCGACTTGATAAAGCTAAAGTCCCCTTTAGGGGATTTAGGGGTACTATTTCAATCCAATCGTTGGTAGAAAAAAGTAAATTTTCAGGAACATGATCACTGTTTATTCGGTTCAAGATTGTAATAGTTGTTACTTCTTCAAAGTATGCGTGCTATACCTTTGAAGAAGCTTTTCCACCCCTAATACAACCATTATGGATGTAGAAATCTTAGCCCGAATCCAGTTTGCCTTCACTGTGGCCTTTCACTACATCTATCCACCCTTGAGCATTGGCCTCGGACTGGTCATGGTCTTTATGGAAGGGCAATACCTTCGAACCAAAGACAAGACTTATGAGGTACTCACTAAATTCTGGACAAAGATTTTCGCTCTGACTTTTGGCATTGGCGTAGCCACCGGAATTGTAATGGAATTTGAGTTCGGCACCAATTGGGCCACTTATTCGCGGTTTGTAGGCGATATTTTCGGGAGTGCTTTGGCGGCCGAGGGAATCTTTGCTTTTGCTCTCGAAAGCGGTTTCTTAGGCGTTTTGCTCTTTGGTTGGAACAAGGTAAGCCCTCGGGTACATTTTATCTCCACCGTAGGAGTATGGCTGGGCAGTATGTTTTCGGCCATCTGGATTGTAGTGGCCAACAGTTGGCAACAAACACCGGCAGGTTATCATGTAGTAGGAGAAGGAATCAATGCCCGGGCGGAGGTCACCGATTTCTGGGCGATGGTTTTCAATCCCTCGAGCGTTGAAAGAATTCTCCATGTATGGATTGGTGCTTTTCTGGCCGGAGCATTTCTCATCATCTCCGTTCATGCCTATTATCTACTCAAAGGAAGGCATGTAGAGCTTTCTAAAAAAGCCATCAAAATAGCACTTGGCGTTGCTTTGATTTCTTCTTTAGCTCAACTCGTTACTGGTCACGCTTCTGCTGAAGTGGTTGCTGAACATCAGCCAGCCAAACTAGCGGCCATGGAAGGGCACTTTGACGAAAACGCTCCCGCTGACCTCTACCTATTTGGCTGGGTAGACAAGGAATCGAAAGAAGTAACAGGCTTAGCCATTCCGGGAGGGACTAGCTTTTTGACACATCAGGATTTTAATGCACCCATACGTGGTTTGGACAGCTTTCCTCAAGATGAGATTCCAACTCAGATCAATGCGGTTTTTCAATTCTATCATATCATGATTGCCATAGGAATGGGCTTAATCGGTCTAACTATTCTGGCCACATTCTATTGGTGGAAAGGCAATTTATTCGACCAAAAATGGTTTTTAAAAATATTGGTGATTTCGGTACTGCTTCCGCAAATAGCCAATCAGGTGGGTTGGTTTACAGCAGAAATGGGTAGGCAACCCTGGGTGGTTTATGGGCTTTTGAAAACCTCAGATGCACTCTCGGAAGTAGTCACGGCAAATCAGGTATTGTTCTCCCTTATCCTATTCTTTATAATTTATGCTTTGCTTTTCACCTTATTCATTTATCTATTGAATAAGAAGATTAAGCACGGCCCTGATGAATCGCCATTGATGGATCAAAGGCCAAGACAAAGAGATGTAAGCAACGCATTTAGCAACTAATATGGGAACGTTCATAGGCATAGAATACTCAACCTGGTGGTTTCTTGTGGTAGGAGCCCTGTTCTCTGGTTATGCCATTTTAGATGGCTTCGATCTGGGTGCTGGTGCCTGGCATTTGTTCTTTAAGAAGGAAGAAAGTAGAAGAATTGCCTTGAACGCTATCGGTCCAGTTTGGGATGGAAATGAGGTTTGGCTGGTGATTGGTGGCGGTGCACTCTTTGCGGGTTTCCCTGTGGTATATGCCAATATGTTTTCGGCCATGTACATTCCCTTTATGCTGTTTTTGGCCGCCCTGATTTTTCGGGCGGTGGCTATAGAGTTTAGGTCGAAAGAAGAAATGCAGTGGTGGCGAACCATGTGGGACGTGAGCTACAGTGTGAGCAGTATTTTACTAGCCTTGCTCTTGGGCATTGTTTTAGGGAACATCCTCATTGGAATTCCACTAGACGAAAACAAGCAATTCACAGGTCATTGGCTGAGCTTCCTGAACCCATATGCGATTATGGTTGGCGTCACCACACTAGCTGCATTTATGATGCATGGTGCCATTTATCTAGGCATGAAAACCAAAGGAAAGCTCTATGCTCAGATCTATCAGTTTCTGAAAAGAGCCATCATCTTTTTTATTGTCAGCTTTGCCCTGGTCACGGTTTACACCCTCATCTACATTCCACATCTAACAGACAAAATCAGCAGAAACCAGTGGATGTTTATTATTCCGGTAATTGCCTTTTTGGCTATCGCTAATATTCCGAGACTTGCCACCAAGAAAAAATTTCTTCAGGCATTTCTCTTTTCTTCGCTCACGCTGGCCATGCTTTTGGTCATTGTGGCGATTGAGCTTTACCCAACCATCATTTACAATACAGCCGACCCAGCACATCATATTACCGTTTCCAATGCAGCATCTTCATCAAAATCCCTAAAGATCATGCTGATCATGGCCGCTATCGGTATTCCATTAATAGCCACCTACACCTACTTTGTCTACAAAACCTTTTGGGGCAAAGTGGAATTGGATGAGCATAGTTATTGATAAGACGGAAGACGGAAGTCGTTAATCGGTTAATCGGAAAGCAGAAAACAGGCTTGGTTTGCTTTGCCATGTCAAATTGAAGCTGCAAAGCTCCTGGCTTCTGTCCTCCTCGCGGAGGAGGTGTCCCGAGTACTCGGGACGGAGGAGGATATTGCCTTTGAACTTGAGACTTTATAGAAAGACGGCTAAACCAGCTATCTTCAGAACATGAACAAAATCAAGTGGCTCTATTTGGTTACTATCATCTTGATTGGTAGCAATTCCTCCAAAATTTATGGTCAAGCCAACCCTAGTTCATCTCTGACCATATTCGAAATAGGCAGCAATAGAATTGAAGTATTAAACCTCATAGACAAAGAGTTTAATATTCATATTTCAGAAGATACCGCTGTTTTTGAAAACCTTGTATTTGACAATTTTATTGGGAAAACTCTGGTCTTTAGCAAAGGTCTACAAAACGTTAAAGTTGAGGTCAAATATGGTTTTTCTTTCCTCCAATATACTATCGATGACGTCCCTGCCTACTCTATTCCATATTATATTAATTATACAGACTTCTATGATCTTGATGTAAATGACAATCACATTGCATTACCCGACTACTATGGAAATTCAGACGCTATGAAAGTTTACGAGCTAATGGGCTTTGAGAGCCTCAAGGGTATAGAACTTTGGATTCAAGGGCTTGACTTTGAAAAGGTTCGAGCCATCTCTTTTAAGGAACAAAAGTCATTCTTTGAGAACCTAATGGAGAACAAAACCACCTATGAAGAATGTTGTCAGGAATATATCGGTCAGGCTCAAAAATTCTTAAACTCATCGATTGAAGATTACAAATCCTTCACTGACTTGAATCTCGAACTTTATCCAAAGCAAATCATTATCGTTATTTCAGGAAACACTGAATTAGGCCCCCCCTTCCGGAAAACGATCATAGAAAAGCAAAACACTTATAGATAACCCTCTTCACCCTGAAGTCTAATATCTAATATCTCTCATCTATAGCCTCATTCAACTTTAAACATTCATCACTCAACATTACCAAATCCACTCCCGAGCAATTTCTTCCGCTCCCTTAAAAGCTCCGGTTCTAGCCATGGCCACAGCGTACTTTTGATCATCACAAAAACTCAAAATGTTATGAAAAAAGTAGTTGTACGATTGATAGCAATAATCGCGTTTGTAGTTGGCTTGCAGGTTCAGGCCTCTACCCCCTCTAAACTTAATGCTAGAGTCATTGGTGAAGGTCAGCCCATGATTATGATTCCTGGACTCACCTGCGATGGAGCTGTCTGGGACACCACCATCGAGGCCTTGGGAGACCAGTATCAGTACCATGTACTTACGCTTCCCGGTTTTGCAGGTCAAGCACCTTTGGCAGATGTGGAAGCCGGTTTCTTCAATCAAATCAAGTCATTGGTTTACCAATATATAGAAGAGAACCAGCTTGAAAAGCCCATTATTGTTGGTCACAGTTTAGGTGGTTTTCTGGCTCTTCAGATTGGAATTGAGAAACCAGACTTAGCTGAAAAACTAGTGGTGGTAGACGCGCTACCCTTTATGACGGCCATTCAGATGCCCACCGCAACAGAAGAGAGTGCCAAGCCATTTGCTCAGAATATGAAAACTCAAATGAAAGCCGCTGCCAGCCAGACCGATGAACAAAAAAGAACCTTTCAGCAGATGCAATTGCAAAGCCTCATCCGCAACAAAAAGTACATTGAAACAGCGACCAACTGGGGTGTCTCCAGCGATATGAACACCGTTGCCCAAGCCATGTACGAGATGTACACCACTGATATTCGTGCCGATTTGGCCAAAATTAAAGTACCCACTTTAGTATTGGGCGCATGGGCGGCCTATGAGTCTTATGGTTCGACCAAAGAGAGTGTTATGAACATGTATAAAGCTCAATATGCCAAGCACCCAAATCTGAAACTAGATATTTCCGAAGGTGGCTACCACTTCATTATGTGGGACGATCCCGAGTTCTTTCTCAACTGGCTCAACAAATTCTTGTAACAGAAAAGAGGGGTAGTGTCTGCGAAGATTCACTACCCCTATCTTGAGGGTAAAACATAAAAATTGTATACAAATACAACAGTCCCTTTCTGAAGATTTAGGAGAGAAAAGATTTATTTCAAACTTTACCCAATTGAAAAGTCATTTTTTAAGATGAACAAGCGTGTAGTCTATTGGATTTGCCAGGTTGGAGGCTGGGGGCTTTATACCCTCTTTCTCATTGGCATGATTGCCCTGTTTGGGGGAGAAAATTCCATTACTCGTTCTACGCTCATTTTACAGTCCATTATCTATGTGTCGCTAATTTTATTTTCACACCTCTTCCGTCTTCACATCCAAAGAAAAAACTGGTTAGACCTAAGCATTGGCAAGCTCATACCAAGGGCCATTCTTGGCACCTTTATTACTGCCACACTAGCTCAAATTTTCATCCACATAATCATATACCTATTAGTACCACTTTCAGGAATATCCGGTTTTAGTTGGGGAGGTTTTGTGGGGTATGTCTTCAACATTTTTCTGGTTCTTATTCTTTGGGCCGCTATCTATTTCATCATAAAATTCATCGAAAAGAACCGTAACTCTGAGCTGGAAAAACTAGAACTAAAATCGGCCTTGCAAGAAGCTGAGCTAATGATTTTGAAGAACCAGGTAAACCCCCACTTTCTTTTCAATGCCCTCAACAACATTCGGTCACTCATCTTGGTAGAACCTGAAAAGGCCCGCAAAATGGTAACTCATATATCCGATCTGCTGAGATACTCCATTCAGTTCAATGCCTCAGAAAAGGTTGGGCTTAAAGCCGAAATCGAGATAGTGAAAGACTATCTGCAATTGGAATCCATACAATTTCAGGAGAGGTTGCGCTATACTTTTACTATCGACCCGGAAACAGAAAACGTTCAAATCCCTCCTATGGCCATTCAATTATTGGTTGAAAATGCCATCAAGCACGGACTTTCAACCCAAAAAGGAGGAGGAGAAATACACATAAAGACTAATATTGAACAGAACCACCTGCTTATAGAAGTAACTAACAGTGGCCAACTAAAACCAATACAAAAAAGAGAAGGCGTTGGGCTGAAAAACCTGGTTGAACGCATGAAGATTCTCTTCGGACACTTTGCTGAATTCAGGCTTGAAAATAGCAGCAAGGAAACCGTCACGGCCACCTTAAAGATTCCACTAAAATGAAGGCACTTATAGTAGACGACTCTCAACTGGCCCGACAGGAACTAAAACACCTGCTCAAACACTTTAGCCACGTTCATATTATAGGCGAAGCAGAAAATGCTGAACAAGCATTAACCCTTATAGAGGAAAAACAGCCTCAACTGCTATTTCTAGATATTCAAATGCCCGATAAAGACGGCTTTGAACTGCTGGAAGAACTAATCGATGTGCCAGAAGTAATTTTCACCACGGCATTCGATCAGTATGCCATGCAAGCCTTTGATCATAATGCGCTCGATTACCTTCAAAAACCCATCAAAGAAGAACGGCTGAGTTTAGCACTCGAAAGAGCTTCTGAGAAAATTCGTTTGCGAGAAGAAAAAGAAAGCAAGGTCAAGCCTTTGGGACTTTCCAGCCAGGTGTTTGTAAAAGATGGCGAGCAATGCTGGTTCGTGTCTCTTGCCAATGTGCGCATGATGGAAATTATGGGAAGCTACACCCGAATTTTCTTCAACAACCAACAACCCATGATCCCCCGTTCGCTCAACTACATGGAGTCCCGCCTCGATCCGGAAGTATTCTTCAGAGCCAACCGCCAACAGATTATCAACCTCAAATATATCGACCGAATTGAACCGTGGTTCAGCGGAACATTAAAACTATACCTGAAAGGTGGTGAAGAAGTAGAAGTGAGCCGCAGACAGAGCATTCGCTTTAGGGAAATTATGAGCTTTTAATAGCAATATGCCCAACAAAAGTTCATGAATGAATTATAAGTTTGCTTTTGCCTTCCATAGAAAACCAAGTAATTTTCGGCCATGAACAAGGTGGAGATTAAGGCAAGGCTAGAAGATTCTTACGATCATTTTCTAAAGTTCATCGGTGGTCTTTCGAAAGACGAATTTGAATATGCCCCGGAGAGAAAGTGGAATGCCGGACAACAGGCCGATCACCTTATAAAAAGTACACGCCCGCTAGAGAAGGCCCTGGGCTACCCCAAATTTCTCATCAAGTTTAAATTCGGTCTTGCCAACCGCCCCTCTAGAACTTATCCCGAGTTGGTAGAGCGATACAAACAAAAGCTTACCACGCTGGAGGGAGATCCTCCCGGAAACTTTGTGCCCAAACGGGTACCTTTTTCAGACCTAAACAAAGTCACAAAAACACAAAAAGAGATTGTTTCCGGCATACAGGAAAAACTCTCCAAATGGTCCGAGGATCAACTAGATCAATACATCTTTCCTCACCCTTTACTCGGCAAAGTTACCGTACGCGAAATGCTCTATTTCACCATCTACCATGCCGAACACCACCAGAATGTGGTGAAGATCTATTTGAAGGGAATCTGACCCTCTCCGAGCCCTTATTTCAGGGGTAGAATTAGCCTCGTTTATAAGGGTCAACTTTGGAGAGCAGAAACTAATTCCCCTCCTGTCGCCAGTTATGGTGTCCCCACCGTGACACACAAAGCATCAGATCCTATCCTTAATATGAGTTAGAAAACTGAATTGACCAGAGTCAGAATAATAAAAAGAGGCTGATGAATATTCATACAGAGTAAAATCTTCAGCTAAATTCCATTTACCAGAGACAGGGTTATGATGTATATAGTCAAGTTTTTGATAGATGACTTCTGGTGAATATAGATGTACAGAACGACTCTTAGGCTGCCAGATATCGAAATTCCTATCCTTCCAGTCAACCTTAAGTTCCCTGAGAGCCTTTGGGTCGGACTTTAAAGATTGAATGAGTTGGTGACCTGTATATTTCTTAAAACTGGCTATAGGACTCTCTTTTCCGTTCCAGTTTATTATCTCAAGAATAGCGTGAAAATGATTAGGCATAATTACAAATCCATATACCGCCAACTTATCCCTTTCTACCAAAAACTGAAGAGAATCGATCAGAATATCCTTTCTAAAGGGCTTTTGTAATATTGGAATCCAGTTATTGATAGTACAGGTATAGAAATAGAGTTTGTGTGTATCCATTATATGAAAGTAAGAATTAATGAGCGGAGGCCAATCGGTGAGGACACCGATTGTGGCTGCTAGGCACTATTCTGACTTAGACATTTTTTAGCCAGTCATGGCTCCCCTGCTGTCGCCAGTCATGGTGTCCTCAGGTGCTTATATACGTGTTAGACCACGAAATTTATTTTGATTTTGGCTGGTTTTAAACTGCTAAGTCAATAGTACAATTTATTACTCAAGTGTAATTATGTATATGTTGATTCATTTAAAGACAAAAATCATTACATTAAACGAATCAAAATGGAAGAGTTAGTTTTTAGACTACATGGAGAAGGGATAAATCCTGAGACTTTAAGATCAAGGGATTTGGGTGATCTATTGATAAAATTTGAAGATTCAATACGTACTCTTATCAGAGAGCAAAATGAAGATATTGGAGATGATGAAATATTCTTATCGGTTGTTGATATAGAGTCTGATAGTGTCGGAATTAAATATAAACCTAACCTAAAAGAGGTAGTTGCTGCTTTTGTATTAATAGCCTCATCATTCAATTCTAATAATTTCGATATACTACCAACAAAAACGATTATAGACCTAAAAGAAATTCAGTCAAGAACAAGAAAGTATAATTGTTCTGCTGAGTTCAAGGTAAATGGAGAGGTACTTGGTGAGTTAAGACCGGACACAGAGATTTCTATAAGTGAAAACCTAAAAGTAAGAGGTGAAACTAGTATTTATGGGAAATTGGTTAGGGTTGGCGGTGTTGAACCAAAAGCAAGGCTTGAGCTATTAGATGGATATACTATTTCTGTAGATATTTCAGAATCCCTTGCTCAAGAAATTGCCAAAGATTTATACAAGACTATAAACCTTAATGGCAATGCCGTATGGAATACGAAGGATAGTCAAATTATTCAGTTTAGAGCAGAATCAAGGGGTCAATATACGGAGACCTCAAACAGGCAATCATTTTCAGAATTATCAGACCTCCTCGGGGAATATTGGAATCCTATAGACAACATTGATGAAGTACTAAATGAGTAAATCAGGTCTCGTTTGCGTGGATAGCATGATATGCGTCTGGGGCATAAAAAAGGAAGCAATCGAGGAACAAAAACACATGATACCTAGAACAGAGGCTTTTCTCGATTTTCTCGATGAAAGTGGAAAAAAGATATTATTACCGGCTCCTGTAATAGCAGAAATACTTACACCAGTAGATGATGAGGAAAGAAAATCAGAAATTATCGAGTTAATAAATAGAAGATTTGTAGTGGGGTCTTTGGATGCAATGGCGTCTATAAAAGCGGCAGAGATAGCCAATAAAAAAAACGACTGGAAAGAAGTATACACGGAAGGAGAAACTTTCCATAGAAATAGGTTTAAGTTTGATACATTAATTGTTGCTACAGCAATAACAAAGGGAGCGGAAGTACTTTATACACACGATTCTAAATTCAGGAATTTAGCATCTGAATATTTAGAGTGTAGAGACTTACCGAGTATCGCAATTCAAGGAAAACTCTTTTAAGTTCACAGACACTAATATCTTTTTACCCTCTGAATTTAATAGTCTTCTAAATCTATTCTGTTATCCTTCTTTCTTATCAATGTGTGATAACTAGGAAAGCCGGGGCCATCAACAGACTCACATAGCTTTTTGAGATTACCGCCAACTTATCCTTTCTACCAAAAACTGAAGAGA